>CAZNVF010000046.1:0-9760 GCA_964576395.1 uncultured Oscillospiraceae bacterium | reverse complement strand
CCCTCTTTTCATTCTTTTACCAAATTATACACTATATCTGGTGTAAAAGTCAATACACCACAAAAGATGTAATACAATAATTTTGGGTGATATTTATGAAAGAATACCCGGAAATTATCCGTGAATTACGAGAAGATCACGATTTTACTCAAAAAAAGGTTGCGGATTATCTTGGAACAACACAGCAGGTTTATTCCAGATATGAAAATAGAAGTAATGAAATCCCAGTAAGGCATATAATTGCTCTTTGCAAACTTTACAATGTAAGCGCAGATTATATTCTTGGCCTTAAACAAGAAATAAATTAACAAAAAATACCCGCTCATTCGAGCGGGTATTTTAAATTCGCTGATATTATCAGTCTTCCTCGGGTTCCTCGGGCATATCCCAGTTGTGCCAAACGTTCTGAACGTCGTCGTTCTCTTCAAGCATATCGAGAAGTTTGTTCATTTTGACCACGTTATCCGGGTCGTCAATGGTGGAAGTGGTCTGGGGAACATAGGCGATGTCGGCGGATTCAAAACGGTAGCCCATTTCGTAAAGCGCGTCGCGCACGGCCGGGAAATCGTTGGGCGCGGTGACAATTTCGGCTACGCCGTCTTCATATTTAAAATCGTCGCCGCCGGCTTCCATAACGTCTTCCATAAGCTTATCCTCGTCAAGGCTGTCGTCTGCTATGACTATAACGCCTTTGCGGTCAAACATGAAAGAAACACAGCCGTTTTGACCAAGGTTTCCGCCAAATTTATCGAAATAGTGACGAATGTCGCCGGCAGTTCGGTTGCGGTTGTCTGTAAGAGTTTCGACAATAACGGCTATGCCGCATGGGCCGTAACCTTCATAAACAATGTTTTCAAAGGTAGTTTTATCACCCATGCCAGCGGCCTTTTTGATGGTCCTTTCAATGTTATCATTGGGAACGTTGTTGGCCTTGGCTTTAAGAACAAGAGCCTGAAGTTTGCTGTTATTGTTGGGGTCGGGGCCTCCCTCTCGAACGGCGACGGTTATCTCGCGGCCGATCTTTGTAAATATTTTGCCGCGGGCAGCGTCAATACCCTCTTTTTTACGTTTGATAGTGCTCCATTTGGAATGTCCAGACATTTTAATATCGCCCCTTACAGGAAAATTGTATTACACAAAATTTTAACACATATTTCAGAGTTTTGCAAGAGGTATTTGAGCAGCTTCCTTTTACATGCCGTGCGGATAAATGCTGATTATCCAAAATGGAAGCCGTTAGCCTTATCCTTTTATAACGCGTTTCGAATTGCGTGGGAAATACAATACAGTTTATCAAAAGGAAAAACGGTATAAGCAAATATTGAGCACGCATAAACACATAAAATAAGCACCGCCAATGCGATGCTCATCTGGTTTTGTTATCCCATTAAAAATTGTAGCGCCATCCCTGCAAGCACAGAGATTATAAAAATCGCTGCCGCGATTTTTATACACTGCGTCTTGTCCGTATCGGTGCGGAAGAGAACGAGCAGCCCAAGTCCGGACCCTGCAGAAAGACCGGCCACTGCAGAACCAAAGCTGATGGCGCCCTCGGCGTAGAGCTGAGCTGTGACAACCGAAGCGGCACAGTTTGGAATAAGCCCAACAAGACCAGCCAAAAGCGGTTGAAATACGCTTCCGCTCATAAGGAAGGAGCCCAGCGCTTCTTCACCAATAAATTCAATGGTAAAGTTAAGGATGAATATTATTATAAATAGAAAGACCAAGGTTTCAAGCGTGTGTAACAGGGCACTTTTAAAAATTCCGCCGTGGCCTTCAGTGTGGCAATGGGTATGCTGCTCGGTAACGGAAGCCAAGTCGGAGGAAGGAGTTTTGAGCACGCCGGAAAAATCTATTATTAGGCCCGAGGCAGTGGCCAGCACCACTTTAGCGATTATAAGAGGAACAAGCTTTCCAGCACTTTGCGGATTTGAAAGCAAAACCGGAATGGCCTCATCGCTGGTAGAAAGAAATACGGCAATAAGCGTACCGGGGGTTATAATGCAGTTTGCATAAAGGTTTGCTGATACAACTGAAAAACCGCACTGGGGAATTACGCCAAGAAGCGCACCTATGAGCGCACCGGCCTTGCCAAATTTGGATAACCAGTGAGCAAATTTATCTGCAGCGCGGTGTTCTACAGATTCAATAAGAAGATATGCAACAAAAAGGAACGGAAGACTCGCCAGAGCGTCTTTGAGGGTGTCTTCAAAAATATCAAATATCTCAGGAAGCATTTTTTACCTCATTTTTATTATGTTTTATGTTTATGGTATGAATAACCAAATATAATAATTTTATAATTTATAATTATCTGATACCTTTTTTTGTTTGTCAACGGTTTACGCAAAAATTTTTTCAACAAAAGTTTTGTGATAAGTTTGTGATATAAATGCCAATATTACCGCCCTGCCATATAAATATACCAAAAATCCGAAACAAAAACTTCAATGGAGCAGGAGGGTGATCACTACAATTTTTGAATAATAAAATTTAAAACCCCTTTAGCTTTGCAGAAAAGCAAAGCATCTTGGCGTATTTGACAATAAAAATTTCAAAAAAATATTAATTTTGGCTAAATAAAAACTTGAATTTTTTTGCAATGAGTAATATAATAAGTTAAAATTTTCTTAATTGCCACTTTAAAGCTTTTATTTGCTAAACCGAAGTGGAATTGAATTTTGTGATGTATAGGCAATATATAGCTGTACATTAAAAAAGAGGAGGAAAAAGAATGAAAAAATTTATTGCAATGGTATTAGTCGTTCTTATGGTGCTCAGCATGGTAGCCTGTTCAAACAGTAGCGACGAAGATACTATTAAAATTGGCGTAATAGGTTGTTTTACCGGTGATGTAGCGTCTTACGGCAACGCCGCCCTTCACGGCATTAGACTTTATGTTAAGGAACTCAACGAAGCAGGAGGCATTGATGGTAAAAAGGTAGTGCTTGTTGAATACGATGACAAAAACGATTCCACCGAGGCTGTTAATGCATACAACAGACTTGTTTCTGCGGATAACGTAGTAGCCATAATTGGTTCCGTTACTTCTACCCCTACAATAGCTGTTTCTCAGGCTTCTGAATCTGACGGTATTCCGATAATCACTGCATCGGCGACTCATCCTGATGTAACTGCTTACGGATCTAATATGTTCCGTGCTTGCTTCATTGACGACCTTCAAGCAAAAACCATGGTAAACGTCGCTGTTGTAAACGGAGTAACCAAAGCCGCGGTTATTTACAACAACAGCGATTCTTATTCCACCGGCCTTTATGATTCCTTTGAAAAGTATTGCAAAGAGCAGGGTGTTGAGGTAGTAGCTGTTGAGTCCTATGGCGCGGATGCGACTGACTATAGTGCTCAGCTTACCAACATTGCAGCTGCAAACCCTGAAATCATATTTGCTCCCGACTATTACAATGTTCTCTATCTTATTCTGAAACAGGCAAGAGAGATGGGCATTGAAGTTCCTTTCTACAGTGTTGACGGCGCTGACAGCATTCTTGGCATTGAAGGTGCCAACCCTGAATACATTGAAGGGCTTCTCTTCTGCAATCACTACAGCACCAAAGATGAGTCTGAGATAGTTCAGAACTTCCTTAAAAATTACAAAGAAGAGTACAATGAAGACCCTGCTTCTTTTGCGGCTCTTGGCTATGACTCCGCGCTCATTATGTGCAATGCAATTAAAGAAGCCGGCGTTACCGAAGCTTCCGAGGACGCTTATGCCGCGATTATTGAAGCAATTAGAAGCTCTGTTACCGATGGAGTGACTGGCCACATTACTTACGAGAATGAAGATGGCACACCTACTAAGCCCACCAAGGTTATCGAAGTAAAGGGCGGAGAATATACTTTCTACGGCGATTATTGATAATTGAACTTATTGTTAATTTATCTCTGTAACCGTACGGGAACGGCATAAACTGGCCGTTCCCGTAATTGCTATTAAAAACAGGAAAAAATAAAAAGAGTTTTGAGGAACGATACGATGACTTTTTTGACTCAGATACTTAACGGCCTTCAGATAGGAAGCATATATGCATTGGTCGCATTGGGTTACAGTATGGTTTATGGCATAATTAAACTTATAAACTTTGCTCATGGTGATATAATCATGGTCGGCTCTTACCTTGCATGGTATATGATTGCAAGGGTGGGCGTGACCTCCCCGATTGCAATTGTTGTTGCCATCGTGGGCTGCGCCCTTCTCGGAATGGCCATTGAAAAAATTGCCTATACTCCTTTGCGTGGCTCCCCGAGGATATCTCTCCTCATCACCGCCATTGGAGTGAGCTATTTGCTTCAAAACCTGGCACAGCTTGTTTTTACAGCAAATCCGCGAATGTTTACGAACCTTTTCCCTGGAACTATTATAATAGGCGAGTTTCGCATTTCAACAGTCACAGTAATTACAATTGCCGTTTCTGTGGTGATTATGATTGCCCTTACTTTCCTTGTAAATACCACGAAGATTGGGAAATCAATGCGGGCAGTATCAGAAGATACTGACGCTGCAAAGCTCATGGGTATCAATGTAAACTATACAATAAGCTTTACATTCGGCCTTGGTTCCGCGCTTGCAGCCATAGCCTCAGTTCTTTACTGCTGTTCCTATTCCAAAATTGATCCAACCATGGGTTCCATGTTTGGCCTTAAAGCCTTTGTTGCTTCTGTTCTTGGGGGAATAGGAAGCATGCCCGGAGCAATGCTTGGCGGTTTTGTAATTGGAATTGCAGAATCTCTTACAAATGGATACATAAGCTCAAGCTATTCTGACGCTATAGTTTTTGGAATTCTTATTGTTGTGCTTCTTGTAAAGCCTACCGGCTTTATGGGTCGTACAATGAACGAGAAGGTTTAAGGGGGGCGGAGCTTTGGGAAAATTTTTTGGAAAAATGAGAAACCGCTACCTTGTAAATGCTGTTCTTATTGTTGCACTGTACGCTATATTGATGTGCCTTGTCAATACCGGGGTGCTCAATAAGTACTACGCAAACATGTTTATTCCGGTTTTTTATAACATTATCCTTGTTGTTTCACTCAACTTAACCTGTGGTTACCTTGGCCAGCTTCCGCTGGGACATGCGGGTTTTATGTCAATAGGTGCATATACTGCCTCTCTTATCACTTTGGCAATGGATGCGCCAGCATATGTTGAATTTCCAATAGCACTTCTGGCTGGCGGTATAGTAGCCGCGTTCTTTGGATTTATAATCGGAATTCCAGCGCTTCGCCTGCGCGGCGACTACCTTGCGATAATAACCCTTGGTTTTGGGGAGATAATCCGTGTTATTATCAATAACCTTAGTTTTACAGGCGGTGCGTTTGGCCTTTCAGGAATGGAAAAGCATACGACAATAAGCTGGGCTTTTTGGGTAATGGTTATTTCGCTTTTCTTTATACACACCCTTATCAAGTCCCGCCATGGTCGCGCTATACTCTCTATTCGTGAAAACGAGATCGCCGCGGAATGTTCCGGTATTCCCACCACATATTACAAAACGCTTGCTTTTACAGTTTCGGCGTTTTTTGCGGGTATTGCAGGGGGCCTTTATGCCCACTACCTTTGTATACTTGACCCGTCGAATTTTGGCTTTACAAAATCTATAGATATTCTTATCATGGTTGTTCTCGGCGGCCTTGGATCAATGCTTGGGTCTGTTATTTCCACTATATTTCTAACGCTTCTTCCGGAAGCCCTCAGAAGTATGGATGATTACCGTATGGTTGTTTATGCATTGCTCCTTGTAATAGTTATGATTTTCAAGCCTTCAGGCCTTTGTGGAAAGTATGACTTTTCCATGACGAGATTTATTCTTGGAATTAAGGATTTCAACCTTAAAAAACTTTTGGAAAGTATTAAAAAGATCCCCGAGAATTTTAGAAAGAAAAGCGAAAGAAAGGGGGCCAAAAACTGATGTCCAGTAATCCTATTCTCGATATAAACCAGCTTGGCATAGATTTTGGTGGCCTCCATGCTCTTGATGAATTTAGTCTGAATATTCATCCGGGAGAGATAGTTGGTTTAATAGGCCCAAACGGCGCCGGAAAGACCACGGTTTTTAATCTTCTTACCAATGTTTATTCCCCTACCCGCGGCCATATAAAACTCATGGGGGAAGACACCCGGGGGAAAAGTACCCATCAAATAGTAAAAACCGGTATTGCAAGAACTTTTCAAAATATTCGCCTTTTCAGCGAACTTTCTGTTCTTGACAATATACTTATTGCAATGCATAACAGCATGACTTATACTTTTGTGGAAGCACTTTTCCGTCTTCCGCGCTATTGGAAGCAGGAAGCCGAAGCAAGAGAAAAAGCCTTGGAGCTTCTTGATGTTTTCGATATGCGTTCAGTAGCAGACGAGCTTGCCGGAAGCCTGCCATACGGCGCGCAAAGAAGAATAGAGATAGTTCGCGCCCTTGCAACAAGTCCTCAAATAATACTGCTTGATGAACCGGCAGCGGGTATGAATCCCTCTGAAACAGAAGAACTTATGAAAAACATTTGCAAAATACGTGACCGTTTTGGGGTTTCTGTCATACTTATCGAGCACGATATGAATCTCGTTATGGGAATTTGCGAAAGGCTTTTGGTGCTCAACTACGGTCTTGTAATTGCTGAGGGCACCCCTGAAGAAATTAAAAATAACCCGACTGTTGTTGAGGCTTACCTCGGTCAGCAGCGCGGCGAGGATTAAAGGAGGGCGCGGATGTTACTAAAAGTCAACGACATAAATGTATACTATGGCGCCATTCATGCTATAAAGGGTATCTCTTTTGAAGTCAATGAGGGTGAGATAGTCACTCTTATTGGAGCTAACGGCGCTGGAAAGTCCACAACACTGAAGACTATTTCCGGTATTCTCCGTAGCAAAACAGGTTCAATAGAGTTCGAGGGAAACGATGTTTCAAAGCTGCAGCCATATAAGCTTCCGGCACTGGGAATAGCTCATGTTCCGGAGGGCAGGCGCATTTTCCACCAGCTGACCGTTAAAGAAAATCTTGAAATGGGTGCGTATACTCGTCCCGCTTCTGAGATAAAGGGCCATATGGAAGATGTTTTTAGCCGTTTTCCGCGTCTTAAAGAAAGGCAGAATCAGGTTGCGGGAACTCTTTCCGGAGGCGAACAGCAAATGCTTGCCATGGGCCGCGCTTTAATGAGCCGCCCTAAGCTTATGATGCTCGATGAACCCTCGATGGGGCTTTCTCCGCTGCTAGTTCAGCAGATTTTTGATATAATTAAGGAACTTAACAAAGCTGGTACTACCATACTTCTTGTTGAGCAGAATGCAAAAATGGCCCTATCAATTGCAGACCGAGCCTATGTTCTTGAAACGGGAAATATAGTGATGCAGGGCGATGCAAAAACAATGCTCTCAGATGAATCTGTGAAAAAAGCCTATCTTGGCGGTTAAAAAAAGCACCCAAAAGGGCGCTTTTTTTATGCATGATTTGATTTTGATTAAAATAAAAATTTGTTTTGTAAAACTGTTGCTTTTACTGAAGTGACCAAGCATAATTGTGAAAAATGTAAACGGGGAACTTTACTCCAAAAAGAATTTCTTAAAATTTCTCTGCATATAAAGTTTTAACTTAATTTATATGCGGAGGTTTTTATTATGGCTTTTAATGAGAAAGATTTCCGGGGAGGGATAAGACCCATTTGGGTGGCAATAGCCGCAACAATAGTTGTAGCGGCAACAGTGATTTTTGTGTTACGCTCTGTTGCTATGGGCGAGGGAAGCCGCCTTTTGCCAATATATTCAGTCGAAACAACAGAAAGAAAGGCCGCTGTGACTTTTAACTGCGCATGGGACGCTAGAGATATTCCAACGTTGCTCGAGATACTTGACCAGTACGACGCCAAGGCAACATTTTTTGTTCTGGGCCAATGGGCTGAAGAGCACCCCGATGCTATAAAAGCCATTGTTTCTGCCGGGCACGAGATAGGTACCCATAGCAACACCCATCCCGATATGGCTAAGCTGGATGAGGAAAAAATAATTGAGGAATTGACGCGCTCCTGTGAGAAAATCGAAGCCGCAGGAGGCGGCAGCACGGCGCTTTTTCGCGCACCCAGCGGCTCTTATGACAATGACGTTATCAGAATAGCCTCTGAACAAGGTTTTATGACAATTCAGTGGGATGTTGACAGCAGAGACTGGAAAAATCCTTCTCCTGACGAAATGGCCGGAAATGTAATCGATAACGTTCAGGAGGGCAGCATAATCCTTTTTCATTCCGGAGCAAAGCCTACTTCGGAGGCGCTGCCGAAAATACTTGACGCCCTTTCCCAGCAGGGTTACAGCTTTGTAAAGGTTTCTGACCTTATAATGACAGAAAATTACACTATTGACCATACCGGAAGGCAGTATAGCACTGCAGGAACAAACTCAACTGCTGATTGAAAATAAGTTTTCAATAAATAATTTATTTCCTTTTTGAGCAAGTTTTGACATACTGATATCAGTCGTGAGGCAGGCCGGTGTTCTCTTTGGGCAAGAAGCTTTTATAGGAGTAATTAGAATGGCTTTAAAATTAGAAAAACCGAAAGAATAAAAATCAGCGTTTCAAAAGGTGCTGACAAAATATAAAAAAAGCGGCCCGGGAAGCTGGCTCTGAAGGAAAACAAAACGGCAGGAGGAGTAAAATAGTGTTTGATACAATAAAAATAGGGAAGAACATAAAGCAGGCAAGAATAAATCAAAACCTTACACAAATGGGCCTTGCGGATGCAATGGGCATAAGCTACAAGGCGGTTTCTAACTGGGAACGGGGTAATCCCATCCACATAGACATAAGGATATTTCCCGCCTTGCAGTGAACGATTACGCCAGTCCTCTATGTGAACGTATGCCTTCTTATTTAACTCGCTAATGGTGGACGGGAACGCCTTGCTGCCCCATAAAGCCTCGGTGATGTCCTCTACCCGGCGCATCGATATGACTGCCAGATACATCTCAATGAGAGCTTCCTCCACGCTGCTCTCCCGGCAGCGATATCGTTCTATAATAGCGGTCTCAAAAGTGACACCTTTGAGACGCGGCACCTTAAGCGTGATGGTCCCGGAGGTCGTGGTCAAGTTTCGGCTGTAATTACCGCTGCGGTAGCCCTGTCGCTGTTCGCTGCGCTTGTATCGGAACGCCCGGGTCAGCTTCTCCACCTCTGCTTCCGGCAACCCGTTGAGCGTTTCTTCCACGCTGTCTCGGACCCGTTCCTTGATCTCGATTTTGATTACCTCTTCGTTCAGTTGTACAATTTTCTTAGACATGGTTTGCTGTCTACGTTCAGGATGTCATCTCGTCAACCTCATTCTACAGGAGACCTGCTTGCCAGTTCTTTTTTATTTTTTCAATTTGCGCAATTTATTGTACATTATCGAATTTTGGAAGCCGCTTCCAAAATTCAGGATCTGGCGCTGTCCTCTTTCCAGAAAAACCGCCTGTCAGCGACAAGCGGTTATGTAGTAGATTTTTAAAATATAAGTAGATGCCGAATTTATCCGTACATGCGTACCGCGCCCACCCTTCATCGATGTACGCATATACGGATGATTTTATTTCTTTTTTAAATTTTATATGGAGTTCAGAAACCTGATGTTCTCCACGATAATCGGCAAACTGTTCATGTTCCTCTGCCCTTATTATGTGAAATCCAGGAAAACATGACAGTAGATTCTGCATTTTTCGTCGTTGAAAAGGGCGGCAGAGCCACACGAATCTGTCTGCTTCGCGTCAGATAATAAACTATAG
>CAZNVF010000045.1:9556-9844 GCA_964576395.1 uncultured Oscillospiraceae bacterium | reverse complement strand
GTGCAACGCCGTACCACTCCAGCTTCCGATTGGAAGTGAAGCGTCTTTCAGAGGTATTGTTGACCTTGTGGAAATGAATGCCGATGTCTACTACGATGAGCTTGGCAAGGATATGCGTGTCGAGGAGATTCCAGAGGATATGCGCGAGCTTGCCAATGGATATCGTTTGAAACTGCTGGAAGCTGTTTCTGATTTTGATGACGAGATTATGGAGAAATACCTTGAGGGTAAAGAGATTTCCACTGATTCCATTAAAGCAGCAATTCGTAAAGCAACTGTATCCGTCAA
>CAZNVF010000045.1:0-9546 GCA_964576395.1 uncultured Oscillospiraceae bacterium | reverse complement strand
TTCCGGTTGTTTGCGGTTCATCCTATAAGAACAAGGGTGTGCAGAAGCTTCTGGATGCAATCGTTGACTATATGCCTTCTCCACTGGATATTCCACCTGTAAAGGGTACTGATCCGGACACGGGAGAGGAAACTGAAAGACTTTCCAGCGATGAAGCTCCATTCTCAGCGCTGGCTTTCAAAATCATGACTGACCCATATGTGGGTAAGTTGACATTTATGCGTGTTTATTCCGGTGTTGCCGAGTCAGGCACAACTGTTATAAACTCCACAAAAAATCAGCGTGAGCGTTTGGGAAGAATCCTGCAAATGCACGCTAATCACAGAGAGGATATCCCGACGGTTTATTCCGGTGATATCGCTGCCGTTGTCGGACTTAAAAACACTACAACCGGTGACACTCTGTGCGCAGACAGTAATCGTATTATTTTTGAATCAATGGAATTCCCGGAGCCTGTTATCCGAGTAGCTATTGAGCCAAGAACCAAAGCAGGTCAGGAAAAAATGATGATTGCTTTGGCAAAGCTCGCAGAGGAAGATCCAACCTTTAAGACCTACACCGATGAGGAAACAGGTCAGACAATTATTGCCGGCATGGGTGAGCTTCATCTGGAGATAATTGTTGACAGGCTGCTCAGGGAGTTCAAGGTTGAGGCAAACGTTGGTAAGCCTCAGGTTTCCTATAAGGAGACAATTAAAAAGGCTGCTACTGTTGATCATAGATATGTCCGTCAGAGCGGTGGTAAGGGCCAGTACGGCCACGTAAAGATCATAGTAGAACCTAATGAGTCCGGCAAGGGCTATGAATTTGTGGACAAGATCGTTGGCGGTGCTATTCCTAAGGAATACATCCCTGCTGTAGATCAGGGTATTCAGGGGGCAATGAACTCTGGGTGTGTCGCCGGATATCAGGTGGTTGATGTTAAGGTCACACTGGTTGACGGTTCATACCACGAGGTTGACTCTTCTGAGATGGCGTTTAAGATTGCTGGTTCTCTGGCGTTCAAGGAAGCTATGCAGAAGGCTGATCCGACCCTGCTTGAGCCTATTATGAAGGTCAGCGTAACACTGCCTGAGGAATATATGGGCGATGTTATCGGTGATATCAGCAGTAGAAGAGGTCAGATAACCGGCATGGATTCCCGCAATGGTACAGCTCAAGTCAACAGCTTTGTCCCGCTGTCAAACATGTTCGGCTATGCCACTGATCTGCGGAGCCGCACTCAGGGCAGAGCTACCTATTCCATGGAGCCGAGCCACTATGTAGAGCTTCCCAAGTCGCTTCAGGAAGAAATCATCCATGGCAAAAATAAGTAATAATACGCTATATTTAAGCTTTAATTAACATTTAAGGAGGAAAACTTAAAATGGCAAAACAGAAATTTGAAAGAACCAAGCCCCATGTAAATATTGGTACAATCGGTCACGTTGACCATGGTAAGACCACTCTGACAGCCGCTATTACAAAGTATCTGTCTTTCCAGGGCAAAGCTCAGTATGAAGCATATGATGCAATTGATAAGGCACCTGAAGAAAAAGCTCGTGGTATTACGATCAACACTGCACACGTTGAGTATGAGACTGAAAAACGTCACTATGCTCATGTTGACTGCCCCGGACATGCTGACTATATTAAAAACATGATTACCGGTGCTGCACAGATGGACGGTGCTATCCTTGTTGTTGCTGCAACTGACGGTCCTATGCCTCAAACTCGTGAACATATCCTTCTTTCCCGTCAGGTTGGCGTTCCTTATATAGTAGTATTTCTTAACAAAGTCGATCAGCTTGGCGGTGACGAAGAAATGCTTGAACTTGTAGAAATGGAAGTTCGTGAACTTCTTTCTGAGTATGGCTATCCGGGCGACGATACCCCTATCATCCCTGGTTCTGCTCTTGCAGTTCTTGAAGATACCACTAATGATATCAACGCTGACTGTTACAAGCCGATCGCGGCTCTTATGGATGCAGTAGATTCCTACATTCCTACTCCTGAGCGCAAATCTGACCTTCCTTTCCTTATGCCTATTGAAGACATCTTCACTATCACCGGTCGTGGTACTGTTGTTACTGGCCGTGTTGAGCGTGGTCAGGTTAAAACCGGTGATGAGGTTGAGATTGTTGGTCTTAGCGAAGAGAAAAAGAAGACTGTTGTTACCGGAGTGGAGATGTTCCACAAAATTCTCGACTACGGCGAGGCAGGCGATAACATTGGTGCTCTGCTTCGTTCTATTCAGAGAACTGAAGTAAAACGTGGTCAGGTTCTTGCTAAACCCGGCTCAATTCATCCTCACAAATCTTTCCGTGGACAGGTTTACGTTCTTAAGAAAGATGAAGGTGGCCGTCATACTCCTTTCTTTAACAACTATCGTCCTCAGTTCTACTTCAGAACTACTGATGTTACTGGTGTAATCACTCTTCCTGAAGGCGTAGAGATGTGCATGCCTGGCGATAATGTTGAGATGGATGTTGAACTCATCGAGCCTATCGCAATTGAGGTCGGTCTTCGTTTCGCTATCCGTGAAGGTGGCCGTACTGTTGGTTCCGGTGTTGTTATCGCTATTAACGAATAATTTAAGATTTGAGGCCCAAAACCTTGATAAAAAGAGCCCTTTTCCAAAAAGGAAAGGGCTCTTTTTTATTCAAAAATATGAGACGTTAAAAGCAACAAATGTAAGATTAACTACATTGAAGTTAGACTTTTTATTGTATTTTTTATATGAATAAGCCATGGGCGGTAATGCCAACAGTATAAATAATTGTTTTTATGATGACGCGTTGCCCCAAGAGTATTTGGACTATTGCAATAATGAGACTACATTTGACAAAATGCGATTTGTATCAAGTTTTAATATGGCTAAGAATAAGTAAATTCCTTTTCAGACTATTTAGAAGTGGGGCTACGGAGCTATTTTTCGGCCTCTTTCATTTTGACGAACGGTTTATTTAAAAGGTTAAAATCAACGTTTCTTTATACAGTGGACAAAAAATACATAATCTTGACATAAAACTTTCCAAATGATACAATAATTAAATTAGATAAAAAATTAAAAGGAATGAAAATAAAGAAATGATATATGTCCTTTATATTGCAGTGGCGACTATTGTTACAGTGCTGTCTGTAAAAGCTTCGCAATATGTAGATATGCTTGATAAAATAACTTCCCTTTCCGGAGCATTCCTTGGTGGCATACTGCTTTCGGCGGTTACTTCGCTTCCAGAACTTTTTACAAGCGTTTCTTCAACACTTATGCTCGACCAGCCGGGCCTTTGTATTGGAAATATTCTCGGCAGCAATCTTTTTAATTATGCTATGCTCAGTGTATTTCTTTTAACTGCAGTATCTGCCTTTGCAAAGAGCAGCCTTGCCACAATACACAGCACTGTTGCTGCATCTGTGGTAGTTATGGGTGGGCTTATTCTTTTGAATAAATATAATATTTTGAGCATGGATATAGGAAATGTGAGCATAACTTCCATTCTTATAATCCTAATCTATATACTTACTGTATGGATTATGTACCGCCTAGGAGGCACTTCCGATGAAAGTGATGATGGAAAGGCTGTTACACTTACAAAAAAGCAGATTGCCTTTCGCTTTTTAGCGGCAAGTGTTGGTATTGTTGTCTTTAGCGTTATTCTGACATATATTACTGATGAGCTCAGTGCAAGGCTAAACCTTGGAAAAACAATAGCGGGAGCTATATTTCTTGGCGTAGCAACCTCCTTACCTGAAACCGCATCAACTTGGAACCTTTTTAAAATTAAAAATTATGACATTGCCGTTGGCAATATTGTAGGTAGCTGCCTTTTCAATTTTACAATCCTTTCAATTGCGGATTTTTTCTATAGCGGCGGAGGAATTTACACCATAAGCGATGCTTCGGCCATGAACCTTGTAATTTTTGCTTCTATTGCTTCCCTTTTTGCTTTTCTGCTGTTCAAATTTCGTAGCAAGCTTACAGGGGTTATTTGCCCAGTTGGCATTATAGTCTGCTATATTGCATTTTTAGCACTATGATTATTAAGTATTACTTGCAGGGAAAGTGACCAGAGGTCGTTTGAAGGTCTATGTTACAGGTTTTAACAGAAATATTTTAGTAACAATTGCTTAAACTTAAAAATATACTATCTATATTATTTATCAGAAGGCTTGCTATTAGTGGTTTTTCTTTAGAATATTCCTGAATAAAAACAAAAGCCCCAGCTAGATGGCTGGGGCTTTTGTTTTTATGGATATATTTGATTTATCAAAAGACTGGCTGTTTTTGCCCTTATAAGAGGTATCAAATCGCTGGGAGCAACTTCCACCTGTTTTCCAATCTTACCGGCACTGACAGTGACGGTGCTCAAATTGAGCACGGACTCGTCAAATACAGTGGGGAAAAGTTTCTTCATTCCAATTGGAGAACAGCCGCCGCGCACATACCCTGTCAACGGTAGAAGTTCATGTACCTTTAACATTTCGATGTTTTTTTCGTTAACAGCTTTAGCGGCCTTCTTTAAATCAAGTTGACTGCCTCCAGGAATAACAAAAACATAGTACCCACCCTTTGCACCCCTGGTAACAAGAGTCTTAAAAACCTCTGCAAGGGGTTTACCTATAAGTCTAGAGACAGTTTCAGCGTCCACGGCAACCCCGTCTTCATGGGGATAACCATGTGAAACATAGGGTATTTTTTTCTGATCTAAAATTCGCATGACATTGGTCTTTTCTTCGCAGCTTTTTGCCAAAATTTACACCTCCGTCAAGTCAAAGCCTTCACCAACAAATGTAGAATAACCAGTCATAGCGGCGCTTTCAACATCATCCATGGAGCGTACCGTCCAAGCAACAAGCCTTGTTCCATAAATCTTATTCATTGCAAGACCAAGGCTTGCATCATCAAATTTATAGGAGATAAAATCTGGCTTTGCCAAGAAATTTGTCATAAGGTTTGCGAGAACAAAAGCCACTATTTTATCGGTCCCGCAAAGATCTTTAAAATTTGCCGAAAGCTGACCGCGGATATATTCAGGGTAGTGCTCCTTAAACCAACGTAGCACATAAGGGCTGAAGCTTACAATGACAACTTGTCCTTCATAGGATTTAATAAGTTTATATATGTTTTCAAGGAATTCCTCCTCTACCTCAGTACCCTCGGTTTTTATTTCGCAATATATAGGTACACCCGCGCAGGCTTTGAGCACGTCGGAAAAAAGAGGAATGCGCTCGTCGGTGTTAAGAAGACGGTATTTAGAGAGTTCTTCAAAGGTCAAATCCCTGACTCGATGGTCGGCTCCGCACATGCGCTTTATATTGCTGTCATGAAAGACAACAATTCGGCCATCACGTGTGGGACGGACGTCAAGCTCTACAGCAAGGTTATTTTCAGCGCTTTTGCGGAAGGCCAAAAGGCTGTTTTCGGGTATTTCTTTATTGTTAAAATAACCACGATGGCAGTAAACGACTGGAAGCTCAAATATTCTGAATTTATTTGGAGTTGTCATATATACAAAAACGCAGGCCAAAGCCAAAATTATTATAATAGCTATAATAAGTATAGCAGTAGCTGTATTAGGCATCGCCGTCACCTGCCCCAAGGGCCTCTAATTTATCCTCAGGAGCCACGGGCTTACTGTCACCGTGCTTTACATTAAGAAGCATCAAGAATGCCACGACCATGGCACAGAACGCATATGGGAAAAGTATGGCATAATTTTCAAGATCCTCTATAAAATAACCGGCAGCTATCGGGGTTATGATTTGGGCCGCCATAGAGGCAGTGTAGTAGTAGCCGGTATATTTGCCAATGTCGCTACCCTTACTCATTTCCCAAATTATTGGAAATGTGTTTACTATAACACAGGCATAACCAAAGCCAATAAAAATGAAGAAAGGAATGAGGAAAAACCCAGCAGTTGTCATAAATGACATCACAAGGAAACAGAAAGCCATAACGAAAAGACCTATTATAATTGCTCTTTTGCGGCCAAATTTGGTTGCAATAGCACCTGAAGGAATATAGCATAATACGGAGGAAACGGTGGCAACCATAAGATAACCTGCAAAATCACCGCCATGGGTGCCAAGATAATTTGTCATATAGAGACTAAAAAAAGTGGTTACGGCATTATAACCGACGAAGAAAAATGCAACGCAAAGAAGCATGAAAATGAGGCTCTTTAGAATATCCTTAGGCATTTTTTTGCCTTTAGAAAGTTCTTCGTTGAGTTCTTCCTCTGTGCTTTCATAGCCGCCGTTTCTTTCCATTTCGTGTACAAGCTTGTTTTCACGAATTGTAAGTAGAAGTATTATTACAGAACCGACCATAATGGATGCAACAATGGCAAATATCGGAAAAAAGTTGGGCTTTCCCTCTTTGGGAACAAGAAACTGTATGAGGGCAAGAGAAATAACGCTGCCCACAGCGCCCATTAGATTTATGACGGCATTGCCTTTGCTGCGTAACTTTTTAGGTGTTACATCCGGCATAAGAGATACTGCAGGGGAACGGTATGTAGCCATAGCAAGAAGTACTATTCCAAGGCAAATTGCAAAGCCCAGCAGATTAACTTTGTTATCGAAATATGGAAGGAACAGCATTGAAGCAACAGCGACAATTGTTCCGCAAATTATATATGGACTGCGTTTTCCCAAAGGAGTATGTGTTCGGTCAGAAAGGTGGCCAAAAATCGGAAGCATAACAATAGCAAGCACATTATCAATGGCCATAATTCTACCGGTAGCAGCTTCGCCAACCTGAAAGGTATTTTTGAGTATCAGAGGAATTATGCTGTCGTAGACTTGCCAAAAAGTACATATGGAAAGGAACGCGAGTCCAACAAGAAAGGTGCGCTTATAATTCAGTTTCATAGGAAAAAGCTCCTTTTGTAAAATATTTGCGTCAGTCAACATCTTCAAAAACTTCTTCCGGAGGTTTATCTAAAATTTCAGGGTGACGGAAAATATAATCAAGGTATTTAAATGCACTTGCATAATAATGGCCATCGGTTATTCTTTCATCGGTTACTACAGTGTAGTCAATGTATTTGTGTTTTTCGACGCTGCCATCTTTTTGAACCTCAAGGGCAGTGCGCTTTGCGCCAAAAGCAAAGAACACTGGGCAGGTGCCAAAATTATAAAGATGGTGATATATTGGAGGAATACCAAGGGAGCCAAGGTTTGTAATAAATACGCTGCAGTGGAAAGGTGAAGCCTTATGTATGACCTTTGGCATTAATCCAAAATAGTCTAGAAAACTAATAAATCCAACGAACGCACGAAGAAGAAGAGCAGGAAGAAAATTAATAACTTTGGCAACATTATCAAAAAGATTAGTGTCGCCATCTTCCCTTGCAATAGAAACAAGTTCCTCGAGCTTACGGTAAACGTCTGTAGCAGTATCAGTGCGCTCAAAAATAGGCTTAACAGCAGATTCTTGAGCATTTAGATCCATTGATTTTTTGACCATCATGCTGATTGTTATATCATAATGCTGATAGATTCTTTGGCCGGCACAAAAGCGATTGAGGCCCGGCCGCTGTGAAACAGTCCTTATATACGCGGCCATTACAACGTGAAGAAAACCAAAGCCGGCAAGCCCTTCTTCCTTACGTTTTCTGCGGATGTAGTTGTCGATTCTGCCCATTTCAACAGAACCAAAAAACAAGTTGGAAGCATCGTTCCTCTGCTTCATGATAAACGGAACGATATAAGTCATTGGCGACAAAGAGCGGATACGCCGTCCGTCATACCGGTCACCAAAGCGTTTTTTCCTTTTTTCCATGTTTAAGTCCTTTCTGCGGTCATTGCCGCAATACATTTAATATCAAGTTTATAAAAACTTAATATGCATGTATATTATATCAAATAACAAAACTAAAATCTATAAGATTAATAGAAATTTAAAACAAATTGAAAAAAGGACAAAATTTCCACGGGTTGAAAAGCCGTATGTTTTATGAACGTTTACAGAATAATTAAAAGCGTAGAAGCTATGCTCACTATTTTTTGTTTGCATTTCCAAAGTCGCAAAAACACTCAAAAAATGCCATAAATATAGTTGTAAACGGCCATAAAACATGGTAAAATATCCATGTATGTTTTAAATCCTTTTTGAGGAGGAAATATAAACAATGTATTATGAAAAACTTGCCGAGCTTCTTTTTCCAGACGTGACTGAAACCCCGGAGGAGGTCGAGGCCCGTTACCCCAAAAGAAAACTGCCGGAAGGAGCCAAAGTTACCCGTATCGCACCGAGCCCCACCGGCTTTATGCACCTTGGAAACCTTTTCGGAGCAATAACTGACGAACGCCTTGCTCACCAAAGCGGCGGTGTATTTTATCTTAGAATTGAAGATACAGATAAAAAGCGCGAGGTCAAGGGCGGAGTAGAAACGATAATCTCTGTTTTTAAAAAATTCGGTCTTAACTTTGACGAGGGTGCACTTATTGACGGCGAATGGGGCGACTACGGACCATACCGCCAACGTCAACGTGCCTCTATTTATCATGTTTTTGCAAAAAAGCTTGTTTTAGAGGGTAAAGCCTACCCGTGTTTCTGCACCGAAGAAGAACTTGCCGATATGCGCACAAGGCAGGAAGCAGAAGGCGCAAACCCAGGCTATTACGGAAAGTGGGCCGCCCATCGTGATATGCCGCTTGCAGAAGTTGAAAAAGCCCTTGCCGAAGGCAAGAGTTGGGTGCTCCGTTTCAAAAGCGAGGGCGACCCGGAAAAATATATTCACCTTACTGATCTTGTGAAAGGCAAAATAGATATGCCGGAAAATGATCAGGATATTGTTTTGCTAAAATCGGATGGAATTCCAACTTATCACTTTGCCCATGTGGTAGATGACCACCTTATGAGGACGACCCATGTTGTCCGCGGGGAAGAATGGCTTGCCACATGGCCAGTACATGTTCAGCTGTTTTCGGCCCTTGGCTGGAAAATGCCTAAATATGTCCATACCGCTCAGCTTATGAAGATGGACGGAGAAAGCAAACGCAAACTTTCTAAGCGCAAAGACCCGGAGCTTGCCCTTGACTATTATTTTGCCGAAGGCTACCCTGTTCCATCCGTAATTGAATACCTTTTGACTCTTCTTAATTCTAACTTTGAAGAATGGCGCATTGCAAACCCGAAAGAGCCTTACGAGAACTTCAAATTCACAACCAATAAGATGAGTGTTTCAGGTTCACTCTTTGATTTGGGCAAGCTTCGCGATGTCTCAAGGAATGTTGTAGCTATGCTCACTACTGAACAAGTTTGGAGCTACCTTACCGACTGGGCAGAAAAATATGACCACGATTTCTATAAGCTTCTTACCCGTGACCCAGATTATGCCAAGGCTATTATTTCCATTGGCCGAGGGGTACCGAAACCCAGAAAGGATATAGCTGTTTGGAGTGAGATGAAGGACTACATGGCGTTCTTCTATAATGAGCTCTTTGTTTCTGGGAATGAGTATCCGGCAAGCATGAGTGTCGAGGATGTGAAGGCGGTGCTCGAAAGGTACCAGAGCATTTATGATGAGCACGATGACCAGACAGAATGGTTCAATA
>CAZNVF010000044.1:0-9868 GCA_964576395.1 uncultured Oscillospiraceae bacterium | reverse complement strand
TTGGCCATTCCGCCAACACCGATGATCTCTTTTATCTCATAACGTCCATCAAGTTTTTTACCTATATATCTATCCATTAAGAACCTCCGGTTCGGATTACCGTTTTAATATCATCTTGAAATGCAAGCCACTGTTACATTGTCTGCGCCACCGGCTTTTATAGCGGCATTTATAAGTTTATCAACGCATTTTCCATAGCCGACAGATTTTATAATTTCATATATCTCATCATTTGAGAAATAGTTTGAGAGTCCATCGGTACATATAACAACGGCCTCACCATCTTCAAGCGGAAACTCACAATAATCAAGTTCGATCACCGACATAACTCCAAGAGCTCTTGTTATGAAATGCTTTTTGGGGTGAAAGCGCGCCTCATCCTGAGTTATTTCTCCTCTGTCCACAAGAAGCTGTACCACCGAATGATCCTTAGTTACCTGTTCAATGCCGTCTTTTGTAACGTGATATGCCCGGCTGTCCCCGGCATGCACCACATGGGCCATTCCATCGCAGACTATTGCCGCCACAATGGTGGTCCCCATTCCTCTGAGGTCGGGGTCGCGCTGGGAACGGTCAAAAACGGAAATATTAGCCGCAGTTACCGCTGTTTGAAGTATACCTCTTATGGAGTTATCTCCAAAACCACTGCCGTAGGCCGCAGTCACGCTGTCTGTAACAATATCTGATGCGGTGCGGCTTGCAATATGGCCACCTTTTTCTCCACCCATTCCGTCACACACTACGGCAAAAACAGCATTGTCTCCAAGAACACCGCAGTTGAAGTCGTCCTGATTGCTTTCACGAACGCTTCCAATATCTGTTTTTCCTATTGCTTTCAACATACCATTCACCTCTTGTCAAATCTGTCGAAACTCAAGGTTTTTAATCAATTTTCACTTTTTGTCATTAGCTCATACCGATTATGAAAATAGAAGATCCATTCCCTGCCTATCTTCTAGTTATCAAAAGCTAACGTTACAAGACTCACAAGTTAATTTTTTAGCGGTGGAGAAAGGCTTTTCTCCTTGGCGATCCGCCTTATAGTAAGTATATACATTATTGTATCATGCACACAAGGCGTACCTTTCAAATTATATTTATATTAATTTTATATCTTATTGCGCTTTATGTCAATTTCTTTTAAAAAATCTTAAAGAGTTCCACCCTTTTCTTTTCCGATGATAGAGCGCCTAAGCTGCCCGCATGCAGCATTTATGTCACTTCCCAGCTCCCGGCGGATAGTTGCATTCTGGCCGTTGTCATTTAAAATTTTTGCAAATGCTTCAACAGATTCCCGCTTACCGCGTTTGTAACCTGTCTCACTGACCTTGTTTACAGGAATAAGATTGACATGCCCTCCCGTTCCTTTAAGCAGCTTTATAAGCTCCATAGCATGTTCAGGTTGGTCGTTCACACCATCAATAAGGGCATATTCAAACGATATTCTTCTTCCGGTTGCGTTAAAATAGTCCTTACAAGCTTTTATAAGCTCATCTATTGGATAACGTCTTGCTATAGGCATAGTACGACGGCGTATTTCATCATTCGGCGCATGAAGCGAAACAGAAAGGGTAAGCTGAAGCTTCAGCTTTGCAAGTTCGTATATTTTATCCACAAGACCACAAGTAGAAAGGGAAATATGTCTCATTCCAAGATTAAAGCCCTGTTCTGAGGTAAGAATAGTTAAAAAATCTATAACATTGTCGAAATTGTCAAGGGGTTCGCCTATTCCCATAAGTACAAGCGAAGCTATCTTTTCACCACTTTTCTCGGCGTCACTCGCCGCAAGGTATACCTCGCTGAGCATTTCTGAAACAGTCAGATTTCTGCAAAGGCCTGTCAATGTTGAAGCGCAGAAAGTACAGCCCATTCTGCAACCGCACTGAGTGGAAATGCAAAGGCTTCCTCCGCGTTTATACGCCATACGAACGCCCTCAACATGCTCGCTGTCCTCAAGTTCAAAAAGATACTTTACGGTTCCGTCTATTTTTGAAACGAGTTTTCGCTCTATACTCACCTTTGCAAGCGGATAATTTTTCGCCAGTGTTTCCCTAAGAGAGGATGGAAGATTAGTCATTTCTGAATAATCCCGAACGCGTTTTTTGTGAAGCCAAAAATAAATCTGCTTTGCACGAAAAGCGGGCTGGTTTAAGAAAGCAACTTCCTTACAGAGGCGTTCATACGTTAGAGAACGAAGGTCGGTCATTGCTTATCCCCTTTCCTGAGTCTCGCAAAATAAAATCCATCCGAATTGATCTCACCCGGAAGTAGCGTTACTGAAAAACTGTCTTTGGAGTATTTAAGAAGTTCCGGCGGAAGTTTCTCGGGCACAAGACCGCATTCGTTTATAAGACGCTTTACAACGTTTTCGTTTTCTTCTTTGAACAAAGTGCATGTAGAATATACTAAAGTTCCTCCCCTCCTTAGATACCCTGCAGAGGTTGAGGCTATTTTAAACTGAATTTTAGGAAGCTGAAGAACCTCGTCCGGTTTTTTAAAACGTATTTCAGGTTTTCTTCTGATTACGCCAAAACCTGAGCACGGCACATCGCAGAGCACCCGGTCAAATTCTCCCATATTTTCATTATATGCTGTTGCGTCATTTGCCTTAGCCCTGACATTTTTAAGCCCAAGGCGTTCTGCTCCGCTTTTCACAAGGCCGGCGCGTTTTGGACGAATGTCACATGAAACTATCTCCCCTTCGCCCTCCATAATTTCTGCCAAAGTAAAAGTTTTTCCTCCAGGCGCCGCGCAAACATCAAGAACTCTCTCTCCCCTTTCCGCACCCACTGCTATGGCGCAAAGTTGGCTTGAAATATCCTGCACATGAAAAAGGCCATGTTTATACGCATTGGTGTTTTGCGGTGCCGCCGAATCTATTGTTAAAGCTGTAGGTAAGATACCGCTTTGGGCTGCGCGAACTCCTTCTTCACTAAGCGCGGCCAAGAGCTCTTCTGAAGTAACTTTTGTAGTGTTTGTACGAAGATATATTGGTGGAGCGCCAAGAGAGGCCGCAAGAGCTTTTTTGGCACGTTCTAGCCCAAACTCATCACACCATTTTCTGCAAAGCCAAAGTGGCGCTGAATATTCTACTGAAAAGCGTTCAGCGCCGCTCAAGCGGCCTAGGTCTATCTTTTTTCCATCCCGAATAAAGGAACGTAAAATACCATTCACAAAGCCAGAGGCCTTTGCAAAGCCAAGGCTTTTGCAAAGTTCTACGGATTCATTTACTGCAGCATTATCCGGAACTGAGTTCATATATAAAAGCTGATAGAAGCCAAGACGCAAGGTCTCTAAAACCTCTAATGACAGCTTATTAACGGGCTGAGAAGAATATCTTTTTATTAAATAGTCGAGCGTTATTCGTCTTTCGAGAACGCCATAAAAGAGCGCCGAAGCGAAAGCTCTATCCCTGTGCTCAAGGTGTGTTTCTTCGAGAATTGAGTCGAGCACTATGTTTGAAAATCCACCTGAGGACACCTTTATAAGCGCCTTTGCGGCAATGATCCTTGCTTTATCCGCCATGAGGTTTCTCCTTTTTTGTCAAAATCAACATAATACTTTTATTTTCTTCTATTGTTTCCTCCGAAAATAAGCACAAGCCTTAAAAGCTGTGCAAGGGACGAAACCAGCGCCGCAACATATGTGAGAGCTGCAGCCTTGAGCACTGATTTTGCTCCCCTAAGTTCATCTCCGTAAAGTATATCACTTTCATCAAGGGTCTTTATCGCCCTTCCTGAAGCGTTGAACTCAACCGGAAGCGTCACAAGTTGAAACACGGCTATAAGTGAAAAAAGCATTATGCCAGCGTTCACAAGAGGCTGGTATGAAAAAACAATTCCCAAAATAATTATCGGAAAATATATATAAGAGCCTATCTGTGTAATTGGGATTATTGTTTCCCTCACTTTTATCGGGAAATATCCCACCGCATGCTGCACCGCATGGCCAGCTTCATGGGCAGCAATACCCACGGCAGCCACAGATGTGCTGTCATAAACACCGTCAGAAAGATTTATAGTTTTGTTCCTTGGGTCAAAATGGTCTGTAAGTTTTCCTGAAATGCGACGGATAGTTACGTCATATATCCCATTTTGTTCAAGAATAAACCTTGCTGCGTCGGCGCCAGTGTAACCACGCATGTTGCCGACACGGCTGTATTTTGTATAGGCGGAATTTACCCTCGACTGCGCCCAAAGGCCAAAAATAAGCGCAGGAACAATAAGAATTATATAGTAGTAATCAAGATAAAACCAAGGCATTTAAATCACCTCATTTTCTGCCAAAAATAGTGCCCTTAGGCGTGCGTCTTCCCCTTATAAAATCAGCTCCGGACATTTGTTTTTTCCCCTCAGGCTGAACGAATAAGAATTCCACTGCTCCACCTTCACAGGCAACTATGAAGCGTTTTTCATCAAGAAGCTCTCCCGGCTTTCCTGAGAAGCCAAAAACTGGGGCCGCTTTATAAACTTTTAAACTTTTTTCATCAAGATGAGTAAAAGCTACTGGCCATGGATTAAAACCGCGCACAAGATTTTTTATCTCCCCTGCAGTTTTTGTGTAATCTATCTCGCCCATTTCTTTTTTGAGCATGGGAGCATAAGTTGCTTCGGTCTCATCCTGCTGCTCACGTGGAACTTTGCCTTTGTCAAAAAGCTCAAGGGTCTTTTCTATTAAATCCGCGCCAAGTTTGGCAAGGCGTTCAAACAGCTCTCCGGAAGTTTCCTCCTCGCCGATGGATGTTTCCAGTTTTAATATCATATCGCCGGTATCCATTCCCTCGGCCATAAACATAGTGGTAACGCCGGTAATTTTATCTCCGTTCACAACTGACCACTGTATTGGAGCAGAACCCCTGTATTTTGGAAGCAAGCTTCCATGAACATTCACATTGCCAAGAGGTGGAACATCAAGCAAGTCTTTAGGAAGTATTTTGCCATAGGCGGCGACCACCACAAGGTCAGGAGCAAGCTTTTTCATCATCTCAAGTGCCGTTCCATCACGAAGTTTTACTGGCTGAAAAACCGGTATTCCGTATTTTTCTGCCATAACTTTTGTTGCTGTGGGTGTCACAACCTGCTTTCTTCCCACAGGTTTATCCGGCTGGGAAAAAACTCCAACAACGTTTCTTCCCGTCTTGATAAGCCTTTCAAGGATCACCGCAGCAAAATCGGGCGTCCCCATAAAGACTATTCGCATATTTTTCATTAGCCTTTCTCCTCTTCGCTTTCATCAACTATGTCTTTTGCAAGGTCAACAAAGCAAACTCCGTTTAAATGGTCTATTTCGTGGCAGAATGCCCTGGCTTTGAGCCCCTCTCCCGAAACTTCAAACCACTCGCCCTTTCTGTTCTGGGCCCGCACCGTCACATTCATAGGCCTTGTAACTGTTCCCCATTTTCCCGGAAAAGAAAGGCAGCCCTCGCTTCCCGTCTGCTCTCCAGAAGAAGCTATTATTTCAGGGTTTACAAGGTCGATGACTCCTTCGCCGTCACAGCAATCCACAACGCAAAGCCTTCTCATAATTCCAACTTGAGGCCCGGCAATACCCACACCCTCAGCAGTATGCATAGTCTCTGCCATATCATCGAGAAGCGTAGCAAGACGTTCATCAAATTTTTCAACTGGTCTGCAAACTTTACGGAGGATAGGATCTCCGTCTTTAACTATATTTCTCAGCGCCATTATTTTTCACCTTTCTTTTCAATTTATATCATAAGGGTCAGCCATGACCTCAATTTTAACAAATTCTTTATTTTTTGCGAATTCTTTTAGAGTAGCTCCCATTGTTTCAAAAAATACGTTATCTGGACGATATTTAACTATCAGCTTCCAACGCCATTTATCCGCTATTTTTGCTATATGCGACGGCGTTGGACCAAGTATTCTTATTGGAATGTTCGTTTCACTTACTTTTTCTTCAAGCAGCTTTGAAAAGGCCTCCGCGGCGTTCCTAACTTCCCGCTCATTTTGCCCAGAAAACATAACTGAGCCCATTGAACAAAAAGGTGGGTAGAGCATAACTTTACGATTTATTATTTCGTCTTCATAGAAAATGCGGTAATCCTGAGCACATGCATGTACAATAACACTATGCTCCGGGGAATAGGTCTGTATATACGCCCTTCCAGGAAGCTCCGCCCTTCCGCAGCGGCCTATTACCTGTGTCAATAGGCTAAAGGTGTGCTCGTAGCTTCGATAGTCTCCTCCATATAGGGACATATCCGCCGCAAGTACCCCTACCAGCGTTACATTTGGGAAATCAAGCCCTTTTGCCACCATTTGGGTACCGACCATTATATCATATTTTCCATCGGAAAAATCGGCAAAGTGGCGGTCATGACTGAATTTTGCCATTGTTGTATCAAGATCCATTCTTAAAATCCTTGCGTTTGGAAAAAGAGCTGCGATCTCATCCTCCACTTTTTGTGTACCACAGCCTGAATACATGACGTATTCACTGCCACAGACGTCGCAGTTTATGGTTGCCAGCTCAGAGTGACCGCAGTAGTGGCACATAAGTCTGCTGTTGGCTTTATGATAAATAAGCGGTATATTGCAGCGAGGGCATTCTTTCACAGTTCCACATTTCGCGCAGCGCGCCACAGTACTGTAACCTCTTCGATTCATCAGAAGTATAGACTGCTGACCGTTATCGAGATTATATTTTATCTCCTCGACCAAAGCTTCGCTTAAGACTCCCGTCCTACCAGACATGGCCTCTTCTTTCATATCCACAATGACCGAATCCGGAAGCTTTGCATTTCCATAGCGCTCTTTCATTTCAAAAAGCTCTATTTTCCCCGCTTTAGCTCGATAAAATGAATCTATAGATGGGGTTGCCGAAGCAAGTAAAAGCGGTATTCCAAGCCTTGTGCAGCGGTATATCGCGGCATCACGTGCGTGGAAACGCGGTGAGCGGTCAGATTTATAGCTTTGCTCCTGTTCCTCATCCATTATTATAAGGCCAAGGTTCCTAGCTGGGGCAAAAACCGCCGAGCGTGTACCAACAATTATTTTTGCCTTACCTGAAGCTATACGCTTCCATTCGTCTATTCGTTCGCCGGCCGAAAGGGCACTGTGCATTACCGCTACATCATCTCCAAAATAGGCAATGAATTTATTTATCATCTGAGGAGTAAGCGATATCTCCGGCACCATCAAAATTACTTGGCGCCCCTTGTATATCTCCCTCTCTATAAGCTTTATAAATACCTGCGTTTTACCGCTTCCGGTAACGCCAAATAGAAGCGCCGTCTTTGCGTTATTGCTATCACAAAGCTTTGATATTCCGTCAAAAGCAGATTGCTGCTCGTCTGAAAGTATCACATCCGATAGCGAAATTCGTTTTACCGAATCTTTATATGGCCGGCGAAATGTTTCTTGTTCAAAATATTCTATTGCTCCTTTCTTTTCAAGGCCGTCGCATACAGCCTTTCCTGCAGCGGTAAAATAGGTTATCTCTTTTATACAAGCGGCACCCACATCGCGCAGGAATTCAAGCACCTCGCCCTGTTTTTCCGTTGGTTTTTTGAGCATAGAATCGCCCTGTTCCATAAGTTCAGCTTGCTTTTGAGAAAGGCGAGCCATTTTGGCTGTTTCATCTCCGGTCTTTCGGCGGGCAACCTCCTCTTTTCTCAAAAGTCCTCTTTTTTCCATATCATCAAGGAAACGGTTATCCAAAAAGCCAAAAGTTTTTCTTATGGTCGGTGCTTCGGCTCCGGTACGCTTTTTTAAAAGCCAGTTTATAATGCGCTGTTCCTCGTCAGAAGCACCTTTTTCTGCCACGGCAAAATAGCGATAAGTCGGCTTATAGTTGAGCCCAGGAGGAAGCATAGCCTTAGCCGCTTCAAACAAGGGGCAGAAGGTACGCTTTGCAAGGTATCGCGCAAGATCCATAAGCTCTGGAGTGAGCACTGGCTCACTATCGAGCACCGTGAAAATATTCTTGAGCTTTACCGCTGGGTTTTCGGCGCTTTTGGCAAGTTCAAATATCATTCCCTGACGTTTTTGAGCGCCGGCGCCAAAAGATATAAGTACGCGGCAGCCCACCTTTGCTTTTTCGGCAAGGATTTCAGGAACGACGTAATCAAAAAGTTTATCAAAGCCGAAGGCGGCTTTGTCCACAGCTATTTTTGCTATCAAAAGCCAGCCTTCCTTTCTGTACGTAATCTGTAATTAAGAGAGATCCATATCATCAAGATACAGATAGCCGTTTGCGGCAATATAGTCTTTTCTTCCCTGAAGATTATCACCAAGCAGCAGGTCAAATTTTTCTGCAGTAGCCGCGGCCTCGCTCGGTGTCACTTTGATAAGGCGGCGTGTTTTGGGGTTCATAGTAGTGAGCCACATCATATCCGGCTCATTTTCACCAAGACCTTTGGAACGCTGAACGGTATATTTGGCATTGCCAAACTTCTCAATAATTCTTGTTTTCTCATCCTCAGTATAAGCAAAATAGGTCTCTTCTTTACAAGTTATTTCGTAAAGGGGTGATTCCGCAATGAAGACATAACCCTTCTCAATAAGCGTTGGCGTAAGACGGTACAGCATGGTTAGGATAAGGGTGCGGATTTGGTAGCCATCTACATCGGCATCCGTACAGATAACTATTTTATTCCAACGCAGGTTTTCAAGATCGAAAGAGGAAAGATCTTTGTTGGCTTTGCTCTTAACTTCAACACCGCAACCAAGGACTTTTAAAAGATCTGTTATAATATCGCTTTTGAAAATTTTGCCGTAATCCGCTTTAAGGCAATTGAGTATCTTTCCGCGAACGGGCATTATGGCCTGAAATTCCGAATCCCTGCCCTGTTTACAAGCGCCAAGAGCCGAATCGCCCTCCACAATGTAAATTTCGCGTCGAGTGACATCCTTTGTGCGGCAGTCAACAAACTTTTGAACGCGGTTAGTCATATCCATAGCCGCAGTAAGCGTCTTCTTTAAATTCAGTCTTGTTTTTTCCGCGTTTTCACGGCTGCGTTTGTTAATTAGCACCTGTTCCGCAACCCTTGTCGCATCGTCCGGGTTTTCAATAAAAAATACTTCTATTTGGTGCTTGAGAAAATCCGTCATGGCCTCGGCAACAAATTTGTTTGTGATAGCCTTCTTTGTCTGATTCTCGTAAGAGGTTTGGCTTGAAAATGAGGATGACACAAGCACAAGGCAGTCCTCAATATCCTGAAAGTTTATTTTGTTCTCGTTTTTGAGATATTTGTTATTCGCTTTCAAGTAGGCATCTATCTGGCTTACAAATGCGGATTTTACTGCCTTTTCAGGAGAACCGCCGTGCTCAAGGTGGCTAGAATTGTGGTAATATTCTATAAGCTTGACCCGGTTGGAAAAACAGCAGGCTATTTGCATTTTAACTTTGTATTCGGGCTTATCTTCCCTGTCACGGCCTGTGCGTTCACCCTGCCAGTACTGCACGCCTGTGAGCATTGCCTCCGTTCCGGCAAACTCTTTCACATAGTCGCTTATTCCATTCTCGTATACATAGTTATAACTTTCAAATCCTCCGGTGGGCTTCTGGTCGCGAAGATCAAAAATTATTCCTGCATTGATCACAGCTTGGCGTTTAATAACTTCCTGGAACCATTCAAGCGGAACCGCAACGTCAGTAAACACTTGGTTATCCGGCTTCCAGCGAATTTTTGAGCCGGTCTTGCGGCGATTGGTCGGCTCTTTCTTTAAACCGCCAACATTTTCGCCGTGCTCAAAATGAAGATTATAGATGTATCCGTCACGACAGATTTCAACATCCATCCATTCAGAGGAATATTGAGTTGAACAAAGGCCAAGGCCGTTAAGGCCAAGCGAAAATTCGTAGTCGCTCTCAGCGTCATATTTTCCTCCTGCATACAACTCGC
>CAZNVF010000043.1:9499-10082 GCA_964576395.1 uncultured Oscillospiraceae bacterium | reverse complement strand
CGGTGGTGAGCGATTCAGTAATAAGTCGGACGATGACGTTAAAGAGTCTGCAAAGAAAAACGGCATCACGAGGGCTGTTGCCTCTATGGAAAAGGCTGCCAAAATGGATAAACCGCTTATTTTTGCCATTGGCAATGCACCTACTGCACTCGTCAAGCTTTATGAACTTATCGAAGAAAACAAACTTAGGCCTGAACTTATTATTGGTGTTCCTGTTGGCTTTGTAAATGTGGTGCAATCAAAAGAACTTATAATGCAGACTGATGTTCCATACATTGTCGCCCGCGGAAGAAAAGGCGGAAGCAACGTAGCCGCAGCTATATGCAACGCGCTTTTGTACTTGCTCGGAAGAGATTAAAATAATATATAAATGTGTTCTAGATTGCCAACTTGTTCAGATAAGCGCCAAAAGAACCATGGTAGAAATTATTAAAATTTAAACTGTATACTGACTCCGTTTTAAAGCAGAGTCAGTTTTGTTTTTCGCTGAATCTTTCATTTCTATAGAAACGGATGATTCACCTCTATTTTGCCATGACAAACGCACTTGGTTTTAAGAGTAGAGAAAAATTCTTTGCTAAAG
>CAZNVF010000043.1:0-9489 GCA_964576395.1 uncultured Oscillospiraceae bacterium | reverse complement strand
GCGTCACCATATTGGTCTTCCTACTTCCCTGCTCTTATGGTGCAATGCTGTAATTGTATTTGGCGATAATAATCTTAGTAAAATATATTGAAATACCTGTCCACCGCAGAGCAGTATATCTGCAGTGGCTTTTCTTTACGCTTGTCATCTTAGTTCCTGTTTTTTTAAGCAATGATACTGTCGTCATACAATCCCAACAGCAGATTGTTCTTCAGTTCTAATGATTTTTTGCTTCTTTGCAAGCAAAAATGTATTTTAATCGGGAAGCTTTATTATGTTCACTTACTACATAAGTTTTTGATGCATTACCTCTACGCTTTGCTGCTATTTCTACAGCAAGTTTGCATTGGTTTACGCTGTTTCGTATTAAGTCTAAACCGCATATCTTATGCTTTGTTTCTTTGGCCGTATACATTGTTAATATTTTTTCCTCAAACCGATATAAGTTTGTAACTTTTTAAATGAAAAAATCCTCCTATGGTATCCATTAGTTCTACCATAGAAGGATTTTTTCGTTTTGCACCTCTTCATTTGACCTGTGCTTTTTTATCGCTTTTCTTAATCTAATTAATCTAAGTTTTTATTCTACGCTTATTATCCTTACATGCTTTCTAAGTAAGTATTCGCCATCATGCGCCTTACCAAGAAAGTTACCGTACATATACGGTGCTCGCATATGCTGCATACCTCTAATCAAATAATAAGCTTTGTAAGCTCCCCTCTCTTTTCTGGTAAACATATAAGCCCTATTGTTTTAAGCCGTCTTTTGCTTTTTCTCATCATGTTAAGAATATTTTGTTAGGAAGGCATTTTACAATACAGTTTCCATACATATGCTAAATCCCAAGTTTACGGCCTCTTTTTGCAGTTAAGCTACAATTATTTGAGAAAAAATGTCTTTGTCATTACTTCAATATAAGGAAGGAATTCCTTGCAAAAACCTTTGCACTCTCTATCTTATTTGTACACAAAAATATTATCCGGCAGGAAATACAAAAAATTGACGGGTTTTAATTATATACTCTGTAGGGCTTGTAAGCTCAGCCTCTTTGTTCTCATACTCTAAAATATATATGAAACCAAACTTATGCCCCAGTTTTCGAGTATCCCATGCTATTCTAGGCAGTTTTTATATCGAATTTACATTTTCCCTTACTGCTGAAAGAAAAATCTTTTTTGTTCTTTCAATATTAAAACGGTCTTCTAAATTAAAAAGTTCTTTAGCCTGCGAGCTTCATGTCACCATTTTTTACCCAGCCCACCTTTTTAAGAACAGCATTAAAAAGAAGAGACAGTACTGCTGGAAGCACAAAGCATACAAGCAAAATTCCAAGCCACATATCTGCTCCGCTGTTCATTGCAGAAATTATGCCCAAAGGACCCACAAGGCCACAGATCCCCATTCCGGCGGAAACGCCGTTACATTCCAATTTGAATACAAGAGTGCTTATCGGGCCGCATATAGCTGCTGCAAGGGTCGGCGCTATCCATATCTGAGGTTTTTTGCAGATATTACCCATTTGAAGCATTGATGTTCCAAGACCTTGGGCAAATAACCCACCCCAGCCGTTATCACAAAAACTAATTGCCGCAAACCCTATCATTTAAGCGCAGCACCCAGCAGTAGCAGCTCCACCAGCTATCCCGCTTATTCCTATCATAGCGCAGATAGCGGCAGAAGATATTGGAAGAGTTAAAATCATTCCAACAACTACAGAAATAATAATTCCCATAAGGAACGGCTGCATTTCTGTCGCAGTGTTGATAAAGTTCCCTATGTAGTACATAATGTAAGCTATTCCAGGACAAACAACTTTCGCTGCCGCGTAACCCACTATTATGGTTACTGTGGGAGTAATAAGAATATCTACTTTGTTTTTTTTGAAACAAGCATTCCTATCTCACAGGCAAGTATCACTACAAAAAAGCAGCCAGCCGGTCCTGCAGTATATGCAATGGTTTCTCCGTTTGTAAGAGATATTGAGGCACCCAAAGAATATGAAAGGTTTCCAACAGCGGCGCATGAAAACATAACAAGGGGATCAGCCTTTAAAGAATAGGCCATAGCAACGCCTATTGCCATTCCAGACGCTCCTTGTGCAAAAGTTTTCATCTCATTAAAAAAATTCTCCTATTTTATTTATAGTCTCGTTCGCTATATAGCTTTCTCCAAGATAGGTACCTATGGTCCCAAATATCGTGCCAATTAAAAGTGAAGCAAAAAGCCCCAAGGCCATTGCAGACATTGCGTCAATAAAATATCTTTTTGCATATTTCTTCAGAGTTTCCATATCAGTTCTCCTAAAAAAGAAGGTATTGTTGTTTTATATCATATCATAAATATATTTTTATTGCAAAAATTTTTCTCAAAATATATAATATAAATAATCATTTTTAAGAAACTATGAGGATAAATCATGACAAAGACAGCTTTAATAACCGGAGCTTCCGGAGGCATTGGATACGAACTTGCAAAAATTTTTGCTGGGCACAAAATCAACCTTATTCTTATTGCAAGAAGCAAGGACAAACTTGAAAATATTAAAAAAGAGCTTGAAGAAAAACATGGCGTAAGTGTTTTGGTCCTTGCAAAAGACCTCACAGAAAGCGGTGCCGCCAGAGAGGTTTATGATAAAATAAAAACTTTAGGAATAGATGTTGATTATCTTGTAAATAATGCGGGATTTGGTGACAACAACGCTTTTCACGAAACAGCACTTTCTGTTCAGGAAAATATGGTTAGGCTAAATGTGTTTGAACTTATGCAGTTTACCTACCTTTTTGGCAACGATATGAAAAAAAGGCAAAAAGGAAAGATACTAAATATATCTTCTATTGCCGCATTCAGTCCTGGCCCTTATATGTCTGTATATTACGCTTCAAAAGCGTTTGTGCTTTCCTTTTCCGAGGCCATTGCAGAAGAACTCCTTACATATGGAGTAACAGTTACCTGTTTCTGTCCCGGTCCTACCAGGACCGGTTTTGTGTACACTGCAGACCTTGAAAAGGCAAGAATGTTCAAATTCTTTAAACCGGCAAATGCTGAAAGTGTAGCAAAACAAGCATTTGTCTCAATGATGAAAGGCCGCACAGTAGTCGTCGCCAAAGGGGTAAAGTCAACCACACTTCTTTCAAGGCTCTCGCCAAGAATTGTCTGCCGTAAATTTTCAAAATGGATCGACAGTCCCTCAAAATAAACCAATAATTTATATTTTTACAAAGCTTCCCTAAAAAATATATTTATCATCTACAAAGCTTTACAGTTTTTTGAAAAATTTATTCTGATCATACAACAAGCCAGTTCCCCACTGGAAATTGCCTTTTTCAATCAAAGGTTTTACTTTATTGATGTTTAGTTTATCAATATAATACGATCTTTAAGGAAACTGATAAATTTTTGTCGCAATTTATAAAAAGAAGGTGCTCAAAACTTGAGCACCTTCTTTTTATAGGCATTCACAAAAGCGGAGTAAATTTTATGAATTTATATACAAAAATAATGTAACGATGACATAATAGGTTTTTGAGTTTTAATTTGCTTTCAAGTCAAGACCTGAAGCTTTTTTGCTATACATAAGCTGACAAAGTTCAGCTATATATGCGCCTGCTTCTACCGGTGGAGTACCAGCTTTATGTATGTTGGACACAACCGTACGGTTTGCCTCCGGAATTCCGGGATGGCCGCCGTATACACAGTAAGCAGAAAGCGAAGAAGATGTAGCAAGCCCAGGTCTTTCGCCAAGGAGTATTACCGTTACCTTTGCATTAAGAAGTTTTGCTACCGAATCTTCTACGCCGACACGGCCATATTTTACAAAAAATGGGGTGCCAATTTTAAGGCCCGTGTTTTTAAGGCCATTCATTATAGCAGGAAGCACAGTGTCTATATTAGCTTCAACCGCGGAACTCGAAAGGCCGTCAGAAACAACTATTTGAATATCCGGAGCGTTGACACAATCTTTTTTTATCTGCGCCATAGTTTCTTCATCAAATATTCTTCCAAGGTCTGGCCGTGTAAGATACTCTTCTTTGCTTGAACATTTTGTCGTGTAAGATTTGAGATTATTTCTTTCAAGATATTTTTCGTCTACATCATTGAAAACAGCATCCATGGCAGCGGCATTGTCAGCACGAACACGAAGAGTTGTTCTTGTTAATGGACGTGGACCGCTTCTCCAAACCCCAAGACGTGCATCAGTTTTAGCCTTTATTCTAAGATATTCCTCTTTATTGTAGGGGTTAGGAATATTGAATTCATCCCTAAGGCTATATGCTGAAATATCATCCACCTCTCCGTCGCAGACACATTTGGCGGAAACTGTCGTATTTTTGCCTTTTGTGGCCTCTTTCACAGCCTTGCGTATGATCGCCATAAGTTCAGTGTCATTCATTTTTTCAACCCCATTTCTTATTTAGCAAAAAACATTGACGCGTCGCCCGCGCGCTCGCCAAGTCTTCCGTTTTCATCAAGTATACCCATTTTTATTGCCCATTTGTGGAACTCAGGAGCCGGTTTTCTGTGGCTTAGCTCGCGCATGGTATTATCATCATGGAAAGAAACATCCTGATATGCAAGCATTACATCGTCACCCATTGGAACTCCCATGTAATCGTTGCAGTTTGCCGCATTCAAAAGCAGACATGCTATTTCTTGATCATCCTGAGTTATGCCAGTATGATTGGTAAAGCAGGGCGCCATACCCATAGGAAGGCCAATAATTTTAGCCATAAAGTGATCTTCAAGGTTGCCGCGAATCATTTCTTTTCCATCATAAATTGTTTCAGGTCCAATAAAGCCTGTTACGTTGTTTACCATAAACGGTTCAAATGAACGCGCAAAGCCATATGTACGTCCTTCAAGAGTGAGCTCGTCCACACCTTCATCACAGTCTATTGACATTTCTGAGCCTTCACCGGTTTCAAAATAAAGCTTATTTATACCGGTTCCGTAGCATTCTTTCCGGGCAAGGTCATACGCTTCTTTAAGAAGCGCCTCGTTAACGCCAAAAGCTTCACATGCTGACTGTGTTCCAGCAATGGACTGGAAGAACATTGAAAGCGGCGCTCCCTCACGAACAGCCCGCATTTGTGTGGTCACATGGGAAAGAACCGTAATCTGTGTAGGAATTTCCCATTTATCCTTGAAATCGCGAAGCGCATGAGAAATTCTTTGAGTGGTTTCAACAGTATCCTCAACTGGGTTAATTCCAAAACAGGCATCACCTGAACCGTAAGAAACCGCTTCCTGTACACCAAGCAATATTGTTTCCGGATCATCCGTACTTGAGTTGCACTGAGCACGGAAAGCAAGAGTTCCTGGAAGACCAAGCTGTGTTTCACAGCGCGTAGGTCTAAAACATTTGCTGGAACCATAAATAAGGTCCGAAGCTGAACAAATTTTGGCAACAGCAGCAACGGTCTCGCCTATCCAAGCGTAGCTTGCACGATAAAGATCGTCAGAGGTCGTTTTATGGCTCATTATCCACTCTCTTACTTCGCCTATTGTCATATTTTTAAATTTTTCATATTGGCGGCGGTTCATTGAATCAATCTCTACTCTTGTTACCTCATCTTTTTCATAAGGTACCACAGGGTTTTCAGTGATGTCTGCCACTGTAAGTTCACTCAAAACAACTTTGGCTGCAATTTTCTCTGTAACGGTATCCGGTGCTATCCCAAGATATCTGTCACCCGATTTTGGCTCATTTGCTTTTGCAAGAGCATCTTTGACATCGCGGAATTCAAAAGTTTTTCCGTTTAGCCTTGTTTTTAGTTTCAAAATAATTAACTCCTTTCTATTTATTGCTAAAAATTAGATTATGAATTATCATCCTCCTTAAAAGAAGACAGCGATTGTGCCCATTCTTTTTGTATATGACCGCCTTTCCGCAGGTCGGTAAAGTTACTCAATAAAATCAAAAGTGACATTTGTCCCATTTTCAGAAGAATCTATGACTATTTCCCCGCTCAGTTTTTCTTTGACAATAGTTTTTACTATATCCAACCCTGTTCCGTTCTTTTTGAGACTTTCCGGTTCAAAACCGATTCCATCATCAATAACTGATATCTTTGTTGAAAGCACGCTTTTTTCTGCAGTGAGTATAACCGTTCCATTCCTTCCTGCAGGGAATGCGTGTTTCATTGCATTTTGCAAAAGCTCATTTACCACAAGGGCAACAGGTGAAGCATAAGCCGATGGTATTTGAATATCATTTGCAACAATTTTTATAGACATCGGCTGCATTGTGGACATTGAACTTTGAAGAACATTGGCTCTTACTTTTTCTAAAACAAAATTTAAGGAAGCATTTTTATCAGAAATGTGCACAATCTCTTCAAGAGTAGACGCCAAAGCGTTAAGCCTTCCTGCAGTGTCATGGAGTATTGAACGTGCGTCAAGTTCACCAGCATATTTTTCCTGGCAGTCCAGCATTCCAGAAAGCATTATAATGCTGTTTTTTATACGGTGCCGCTGTTCGCGCATTGCTATCGACTGGGTAACTGCTCTTTTTTCTTGTTCTCTAAGTTTCGTTATATCCTCTATAATGATAGCAAGTTTGATGGAATCTCTATATATAGGAACAGCCGTATATTTTAAATTATATGAACTTACTGTAACTTCCCTTTGCTTTACCTCTTTTTCATCTATATTGCCGTCCGGAAGAAAGTATTCATCCGAGTCTGGCTGTATATTCTTAAGCGGCATTTCCATAATATTATCAACATAACCGAGCTTTTTTGAATATAGTAGCCTTGCAGCCGTATTACAAGCTATTACATCATCATTCTCCCCTATAATTATTACAGCTTCACTTAGGTGCTCAATTATAGGCTTCATAACCGAACCAAACACATCTGATATGGCGTCGTTTTTTTCTTCAATTATATCCTCTGGTTGTTTTTTATTTTCATCAATACATGCTTTTTTCTCAAAAATTAGTACCGCTATAAGTTTTTCATTATAGAAAAGCGGTTCAACCGTTTGTATTACGTTTCTGTCTTCCGGCATATGCACTGCGCACATTCTTCTCGTAGGCTTCTGGAATCTAAAAGTTCTGTCCACGGCCGGCTCGTCCTGCCAATTTATAAGCATACCAAGGATTGGCATAGAATAATTTGATGGAACGGTCTGTGGTTTTGCTTCCGCAACAACTATTGCTGTTTTGCCTGTAAAAGAACAGCAATCAATGAATACATCCGCCTGTTCGGCATTGGCAAGGGGCTGAAGCATTGTAGCATACTTCTCAAGATGTGTTATTTCATCATCTGTAAGATTGGTATATTTTTGACAAAGCATTCTTGTAATACTATTCAGAGCCATGTTCCCACCCCGCAATAATTAGTTCCGAAACTGCTTCAACAGAAATTCCTTTTCGTCTGCTTAATTCTCTAAGGTACTGATATGCATCATTTTCGTTTAAACTATATTTTTCCATTACAATGAGCTTTGCTTTATTTACGGTTTCTTTGCTTTCAATTTTCTTTTTTAAAGCTGTGCAGTCTTTTTTGAGCATATGCTTCTCCTTACTTTGAGCATAGCTCATGTCGAGCACAGACAGTAGTTGATCTCTTTCAAAAGGTTTGGTAATATATGCCTCTGCTCCATTTTCTATTGCAGCTTCCACATAATCTTCTGTTTCAAAAGAGGTGAGCATTACCGTACAATATACACAGCCTTCATTAAGCAATATTTTAGATACCGTAAGACCATTTATTATTGGCATTTCTATATCAAGCACAGCCATATCCGGTCTTATTTTTCTTGCTAGATCAATTGCGGTCATCCCATCACTTGCTTCAGTCACCACAATATATTCACTGCCAATTATCGATTCGAGGAAGCTCTTTCTTACAGAGATATCGTCATCTGCAATAAGCACGCTTATTTTTTTATTATTATTCTCTGGCAAGTACGTTTCCCCCTATCAAATTACGTTGGTTGTGAAGATACAAATATTTTTGCAAGTTCCTCTTTTGACATGTGTTTTTCTTCTGCTTTTTCTGTAAGTATTTTGTCCGCTTCAAATATCGATACATTCATTTCAGAAGATATGATTCCATTTGCCCCTTCTATGAACCTCTTGTTTTCAAGTGTCAAAAGAAGTTTTCTCTTTTCTTCACCCAGGATTTTTATATCTTTGACCCTTTTAAACTTAGTATAAAGCCAGGGAATTAAAAATTTTTCTGTAACAGGTTTTATTATATAGCCATCTATACCATGTTCATGTATACTTTTAGATATGTTCTCATCATATTTTTCTGAAGTCAAAATAACAATTCCATCAAAACCCTTTGAACAAATATACGAAGCGACTTTTATCCCATTTATAAGTTCCAGCTTTTCATCCAAAAAAACTATATCTGGGTTGGTCTTAATTATAACGTTGATTGCGTCCACCCCATCATTTATACAGGCATTAATTATATAGCCGCCCCTTTCAAGGCAATTCTTCAATGTTATTGCAGACGATTCATCACTGTCAGCAATTAAAACATGAATATCGTTGTTCTTCATACAAAAAACAGCATCCTAAACAAAAGCCTTTGTTTAAGACGCTTCCTCACATCATAATAAATTTTTTTGATAAAAAGCCGCTTCTTCGCGTCCTTTCTTGCTATTTATTATACCTAAAAGAGCAAAAATAGTCAATATATATTGAACATAAAATTGGTTTTTATACAAAAAAATATAGTACCATATGTTATTTTTCTCTAAAAATTTTGTTTAATTTTAACAATTATGTCGCAAAACAAAGGCCCACCGGTTTGCAGTGGGCCTTTGTAATCATTCTATGCTCTTTTTAAAACGAGCTTTCATACGCATATTGTTATCAAGAATCTTTTTACGAATTCTAATGTTCTTCGGCGTTATCTCAAGGAGTTCGTCATCTTTAATAAATTCAATAGCCGCTTCCAGACTCATTTTTTTAGGCGGGATAAGTCTTAGCGCGTCATCTGAACCAGAGGCGCGAGTGTTGGTTAAATGCTTCATTTTACAGACGTTAACTGCTATATCTTCCGCTTTGGGTGAAGCACCAACTACCATTCCTTCATAGACCGGTATTCCCGCACCAATAAAAAGTTGTCCACGTTCTTGAGCGTTAAACAAGCCATAGGTAATTGATTCACCAGTCTCGAATGAAATAAGGCTTCCTGTATTTCTGCGCTGAATATCGCCCTTATATGGCTCATAGCCATCAAACACGGAACTCATTATTCCCTCACCTTTTGTGTCGGTCATAAACTCGTTTCTATACCCAAAAAGGCCTCTCGCAGGAATTTTGAATTCAAGCCTCATGCGGCTTCCAAATGGAGCCATTTTTAGCAGTTCGCCTTTTCTGTTTCCCATTGCTGACATGATATTTCCTACGCAATCCTCTGGGATATCAACAGAGAGAATCTCCATAGGCTCATTGAGTTTGCCGTCAATGGTTTTAAAAAGGACTCTAGGAGTAGAAACTGCAAATTCATATCCCTCGCGGCGCATGG
>CAZNVF010000042.1:2732-10225 GCA_964576395.1 uncultured Oscillospiraceae bacterium | reverse complement strand
TTTTCATATTTATCACCTCATATTTCTAATACATGTTTTATTTTTGAAACGTACCGCCTTGAAACATAGGTAACCGTTCCGTTTGAAAGTGTTACGCAAATCGTTCCTGTGAAGCTTAAATCAAAGCCTTTCACCTTTTTAAGATTTATGATTTCAGAGTTTGAAATTCTCACAAAAGAGCTTTTGTCCAACCGTTCCTTCAACTCGTAGAGCCGCAGGCGCAGTGAATATTCGCCCCTACCCGTTTCCGCAAACACCTTTCCTCCGGATGAGTATATACGCAAAATATCTGGCTGCTCCAAAATTTCCAGCCTGTCTCCCAGAAAGCCCGACAGCATCTGAGGGGCTTCGTCGGAGAGCCTTTTTATGACGGTGTTTACTTCGTCTGTCATTTTATCCGTCATTACTATAATTTTGGGCTCCCTGCAGGAGCTGTCAATCTTTATTTCTATCTGCATTTTTTCGCCTCCCTCTTTACGGTTACAGTATAGCAAAAGTAAAATTCGCTTTCTACCATTTTTGATAAGTGGTCGTTTTTCAGATACAAGCAGTCTCTAACTCGGAGTTTTGAGAAATAAACCGAAAATTCTTTACAATTTGAAATTTTTACTTTATAATTATATATAGAATTTAGTCTGTTGCTATTTTCTAAAACACAGCTTTGAAAGGAGACGCTTGGAATGATTATCACAATAGGAAGGCAGTTTTGCAGCGGCGGAAGCGAAATTGGTAGAAAACTTTCTGAAAGGCTCGGAATACCATATTACGACAAAAACCTTTATGAATACGCTGCAAAAAATAACGGGCTTAGTGAGAAATATGTCCATAAAATAGAAGAGAAGCCTACGAGCAGTTTTCTCTATTCCATGGCTATGTATCCTTATACCGATTTTGGTTCGGACAATATGGTTCCAAACGGAGTAACTATTGCCGCCGACCAGAGCAATTTTATTCTTGAAAAAGCTAAGGAGGGTTCTTGCATTTTTGTAGGAAGATGTGCGGACGACGTTCTTAGAAATAGAAAAGATGTGCTGAATGTTTTTATATATGCAAGCATGAATGACCGTGTAAAACGCGCCATGGAAAGGTACAATATATCCGAAAAAGAGGCTATAAAATCCATAAACCAAACCGATAAATGCCGCGCTTCTTATTACAATATGAGCTGTACAAAGAAAAAATGGGGTATAAAAGAGAGCTATCACCTTCTTCTTGACAGTGGAACTTTGGGTGTTGACGGCGTTGTGGACGTTATTGAAAAAGCTTATCATTCAATGGAAGAAAAAAACAAATAGATTTAAAATGGATGGGCAGTTAACTTTGCCCATCCATTTTTTTGTTATTCAAATCAACTGTCTTTTTATAAGTTTTGTTGAAATAATAAGTACACATTATTTTTAATATGTTGACAAACAAGAACATATCGTGGTATATTATATTTAACAAGTTAACGGCCACTAACCATTTGTGACCGTTATTAATTGGAAACTGGTTAGTTTAAACTAACCAGTTTCCAAATAATAAATTTCATTATGGAGGGTAAAGCGATGGTTAAAATCATACTGGATATAGAGGGCATGGCCTGCGGTATGTGCGAATCACATATTAATGACGCCGTTAGAAAAGCTTTCAACGTAAAAAAGGTAACATCTTCCCATAGCAAGGGCAAAACAGAGATCATTTCTAACGAGCCCATCGATAATGAAAAGCTCAAAAACATTATTGATGCTACCGGATATAAGGTGCTTGGAATTCGCACTGAGCCTTATGAGAAAAAGCTTTTTTCGTTATTTAAAAAGTGAAGAGCTGCAATTGGCTCACCGCCCATGCTGCCGGCCTCTTTGTCACGCTTGGGTGTTTTTCTTGTAGGCTCTCTGTATTTAAAAAAGCAGGAATATGAATACAGTGCAAGCACTGAAAGATGCAGAATAGAATGGCCTTATTTTCTATGACAGAACTCGAAAAGATACTGTTCAGCAGAATCTCTGTCTCCCTATTTGGTAAGAAAAATTGTCGCTGAAAATATTTCCCAGACAACGATTCCAGACGTATTGTTAAAGAATTGTGGTTGATTTTTCAAATAAGCCGCTATACCGCCTTCAGTATATTTGGATGGACTGCTTAATACGGCGGTACAATTTTGCGTGGAAAATATATAAGTATTTAAAAGCATCTCAAAACCACGGTTATTGAAATATGGGTCGGGCTAAGTTGGTTAAAACGTCAAATTGAAAACAAAAGCAGCCCATGGTACTGTCTTGACATGGAAAACTTCACTTCCTTTAGAAATGAGCACATCCCTAAAAGTAAGAACAAACATAAAATTGCCTGCGCGTTCAATGATTTTTCATAGTTTGATAAATTAAATTCAGCTTGAAAAACGGGATTATTTTTATTGCAGGCGGACTTTTCTATTATTCAGAAAAATAACAGGTTCGTAACTTACTTTGTGCTTTGGCACAAAGCTTTCCCGGTGTAATGGTAACGTTTGACTCTGTAAATTTTCTTTGTCTTAGAGGAGTAAACGCGGAAGTCAAAATAGCCAGTAATAATACCAAGTCTTTTTTTGCTGGGAAAACAAAAGGAAGAGCCGAAAAGCTGGCCAGAAAAAATCGTAAATGTATATTGATGGATATCTTAAAGGCGGTTACAAAAAGCATTTGTCTCATGCTTGTTTGCATGAAAACGCGCACTGCGTTTATGATCCACGCGGAATTTCTCTATTAAGAATTCTTAAAACAAGAAAGGAAATAAAAATGCAGGACATTTTACAAATTTTAATTGTTATTACTATTGTTGCTGCGGTGCTCGCTTTGAGCACAGGTGTAAAATACCTTTGCAGAAGATATTGCGAAATGGAGAAATAACTAATGATGATAAATAAGCGGCTGATTGAAACAGTCAGCGAGAGTAAAAAATATGTGGTTGGAAATGTTGTGCTGCAGTGGGTATCCCTAATTTCCAATATCACAATGATGATGAGTATTACAAACCTTTTGACAAAGCTTTTTGAGCACACGGCTGGACAAAAAGATTTTATCTCAACAGTTATAATCGCTTGTGCCGCTGTTGTTATTCGCTTTTTGTGCACCACTGGCTCAAGTAAAATGGGATATCTTTCATCGAAAGCAGTCAAGAAAACTCTGCGTGAAATGATATATAAAAAGCTTCTCCGACTTGGCGCTGCATATAATGAGCAGGTCAAAACATCGGAAGTTGTACAAGTCGCTGTGGAGGGTGTTGATCAGCTTGAGACCTATTTTGGTGCTTATCTACCTCAATTTTTTTATGCTATGTTGGCGCCGCTCACGCTTTTTGCTGTTTTGTGTTTTGTCAATGTTCCGTCTGCAATAGTGCTTTTAATTTGTGTCCCTTTGATACCTGTCGCCATAGTGGCGGTGCAGAAGTGGGCAAAAAAGCTTCTTGCAAAATATTGGGGACAGTATACTGCCCTTGGCGATACTTTCCTTGAAAACTTGCAGGGACTTACAACTATTAAAATCTACCAGGCTGACGATTTTAAACAGAATGAGATGAACGAAGAAGCGGAAAAATTCCGCCAGATCACTATGAAAGTTTTGACCATGCAGCTCAACTCCATAACGATTATGGACCTTATCGCTTACGGCGGTGCTGCGCTTGGCGTCATTATGGCAACAACACAATACGCGGCAGGACACGTTACCCTTGCCGGTTGCCTGTTAATCATTCTCATTTCGGCCGATTTCTTTATACCCATGCGTTTGCTTGGTTCATTTTTCCACATTGCCATGAATGGTATGGCAGCAAGCGATAAAATTTTTCGTCTTCTTGACCTTCCTGAAGCTGAGCAAAAGACTGAAAAAGTTCCATCCAACTGCACCGTCGTGTGTTCGGATATCCATTTTTCTTATGAAAGGGATCGCGAAATACTTCATGGAATAAACATGTCGTTCCCCATGGGCAGTTTCACCTCCATTGTTGGGGAGAGTGGCTGTGGGAAATCCACCATATCTTCTATTCTTATGGGAAGGAACAAGGGCTATATGGGTTCGGTGACCGTTGGCGGAACTGAGCTTTCTGAAATTTCAGAGGCAAGCCTTATGGAAAATTTCACTTATATAAATCATCAAAGCTATCTTTTTAAAGGAACTGTGCGAGATAATCTTCTAATGGGTAGGCCTAATGCTAGCGATAAAGAACTTTGGGCCGTTTTGGATAGAGTAGATCTTTCTTCCTTCCTAAAAAATGAACACGGTTTGGAAACCCTGCTTACCGAAAAAGCTTCAAATCTTTCCGGCGGACAGCGTCAGCGTTTGGCTTTGGCAAGGGCACTTTTGCATAACAGTCCTGTATATATTTTTGACGAAGCCACTTCAAACATAGACATTGAAAGCGAAAATGACATTATGCGTGAGATACATACCCTTGCAAAAACAAAAACTGTGATTTTGATATCCCACCGCCTTGCCAACGTCGTAAATTCCGACAATATCTATGTAATGGACAAAGGAACCGTCGCAGAAAGTGGAAACCATGATCAGCTTCTTAAAGCTAACGGCGCATATTCGAAACTTTGGAATGCACAGCAAAGTCTTGAAAATTATAGGAAAGGCGATTACGCAGTATGAAAAAAAGAAGCGGATTTAATATAATGTCACGGCTTATTGGCCTTGTGCGACCGCTGGCCGGCTTTATGGTCATTGCTATACTTATGGGGCTCATCGGACATCTTTGTGCCACATTTATCACCATATTTGGCGGATATGCTGTGGCTTTCCTTATTGGCATAGACACACCTTTTTCTTTAACAGTTTCATTTATTTGCGTATGTTTATTTGCGCTTGTTCGGGGTGTTCTTCGTTACACAGAGCAGGCCTGCAACCATTTTATTGCTTTTAAACTGCTGGCACTTATACGTGATAGGGTGTTCCGTGCATTGCGCAACCTTTGCCCAGCAAAGCTTGAGGGCAAAGATAAAGGCGACCTTATTTCAGTCATAACATCTGACATTGAGCTGCTTGAAGTTTTTTATGCTCATACAATATCACCTATTGTTATCGCTTTTCTGTTCTGTACTATATTGTGTCTGTTTATAGGCAGTTTCAACTGGATACTTGGCGTTATCGCCCTCGCAGCATATGTTACTGTTGGCGTTATAGTCCCAATTGTCACTTCCAAACTAGGCGGTGATGATGGAATGAAGTTCCGCACTAAGTCCGGCGACCTTGCAGGTTTTGTTCTTGACAACCTGCGCGGACTTTCTGAAACTTTACAATATGATCAAGGGGAAAAAAGGCTTTACGAGATGAACAAGCGCACGGATTTGCTCTCTGCAGACGAGAAGCGCATGAAGCGCACTGCCGGCCGAAATCAGGCATTTACAAATACAATAATACTGATTTTTGATCTTGTCATGCTTTTCACATCCTCTTTAATGTACCAAAATGGGCGCGTGGAATTTATTGGGGTTTTAATTCCAACAATTGCTATTATGAGCTCATTCGGCCCTGTTATTGCTCTTGCAAATCTTGGAAGTACCCTTCAAAACACTTTTGCTGCCGGCAACCGTGTTCTCGATATTCTTGATGAGACCCCTGTAACAGAGGAAATATACGGACAAAAGGACATAGAATTTTCCGGCGCTAACGCTGAAAATGTAACTTTTTCATATGGCAGCGAAACTATACTTGACGATGTCTCTGTAGATATCCCATGTGGGTCTGTAATTGGTATTGTTGGAAGAAGCGGAAGCGGTAAGTCAACGCTGCTCAAGCTTTTGATGCGTTTTTGGAATGTAAACCATGGAAGTGTGAAGATATCCGGAACCAATGTTGAAAAGATTAACACATCAAACCTTCGCGACATTGAGAGCTTTGTAACTCAGGAAACTTACCTTTTTCATGACAGTATACGCAATAATCTTCTCATTGCAAAGCTTGACGCCACAGATGAGGAAATTCAAAATGCATGCAAAAAAGCGTCTGTACATAATTTTATTATGAGTCTTCCACAGGGTTATGATACCCCCGTGGGTGAACTTGGCGATACCCTTTCCGGCGGAGAGCGCCAAAGGCTTGGCCTGGCAAGAGCATTTCTTCATAATGCGCCTTTTATGCTTCTTATGAGCCAACCAGTAATCTTGACAGTTTGAATGAGGCAGTTATTCTTAAATCTCTTAATGAAGAACGAGAAGATAAAACAGTTGTACTGGTATCTCACCGCCAATCTACAATGCGAATTGCGGATAAAGTATATTCTGTCGAGCACGGGAGGATGAGCTGATGGCGAAAAATATAGAATCCAAACGCATAAAGGAAAAAAAGCTCGTATCTCAGATGATTGCTCTTTATTGCCGCAAAAAACATAAAACAAAATCTGGACTTTGTTCCGAATGTGCTGAACTTGACGAATACGCGAGGCAGCGCAGTGACAAATGCCCATTTATGGAAACTAAAACCTTTTGCTCAAACTGTAAAGTACATTGCTATAAACCCGAAATGCGTCAAAAAATTCGTGAAGTTATGCGTTTCTCAGGTCCAAGAATGATATTTCACCACCCAATAACGGCAATACGCCATGTTATTGAAACTAAAAAAGAAAAAAAGCGATTGGAGGCAAAAAATGAAAATTAAAAAAATAATCTACATTATTATTGGATTTATAAGCGTTGGGCTTGGAGCCATAGGTGCTGTGCTTCCTATTTTGCCAACTTTCCCATTTTTACTTTTAGCGGCCTTCTGTTTTGCAAGAAGCTCAGAAAAAATAAACAATTGGTTCAAACAGACTAAACTTTACAAAAATAACCTTGAGTCCTATGTCAAGGGGCAGGGCATGACATGGAAAACCAAAATTCGCATTATGACTACTGTTACGCTTATTATGGCTATTGGCTTTATTCTAATGAGCAAGGTGCCCATTGGCCGCATAGTACTTTCAGTTGTTTGGGTGTGCCATATTATTTACTTTGTATTTGGTGTAAAAACGCTTAAAACAACTAATGTTAATTTACAAAGTGAAGAAAAGGCTATAAGTTAAAAGTAATTAAAAGCGGGGCGACCAATTCCAACGCCGCATAAGAAAAGAATTTAAAAACAATTAAATCAAACATTACTTTATAGGCGTTGCAACAGCCAAAGCTAGCGTGAAAGACAGAGATGCTTTCAACGCTGGCTTTTTTAATGATTTCAAATCGCACATTCGTCAAAAAGGCCACTCGTTGTTACAATGTAGGCAAATGAGGTTAAACGATATGTGAGAGAAAAAGTATTACATACCAATTGATAGATGTGGGTGTTGAATTATGTTCAATGGATTTAATGATTTAAGGAGTGAGTTTATAGCAAACAGCAGATACACTGACGCAGTTAATGAAACTCTGCTTAAAGTCGATAATGTAATGCAAAAAATTCAAAATATCTTCAAATGATTCTTCAAACCAAAGCTTTCTCAATATGTGCTGTTTAATCCCTTCTAATAGTAGTTATAAAATTAAAACATTTTTGACAAAAAGC
>CAZNVF010000042.1:0-2722 GCA_964576395.1 uncultured Oscillospiraceae bacterium | reverse complement strand
TGTCTATTTTTAAGAAAATTTTAAAAGGTATGGAATACTCATTGGCATGCGCTTTTATTTTGTCTATTTAGCTAATGAGTTTGCCCTGCCAAAAGAAGTTAGGAGCATTGGTGTGATTTACAGCTAATTCCTATTTTTTGTGATTTCAGTTTCTGATCTCTGAGAAAATATAGTATAAAAGGGCGGCTCCATATGTTGGAGCCGCCCTTTTATACTATTCTACATTGGCGGGAACATGAAAGGGAAGTGATGAGGGAATAATTTTTATATCTATGTTTTGGCTTCTGAAAATTTCACCGTCGACAGAGACAGTGAGCTCAGCAGGGCTTTCAATATGTGCGCTGGTGCAGCGGCGCATATGAAGAATATCATTAAATTTGGGGTTGCCAGCATGTTTTCCAGCTTTATAAATTCCTATTACGTTTGCAAGGCGAAGAAGACCTATCTCGTTTACAGCGCAGAAATCTATGTATCCGTCGTCAAGCTCAGCTTCCGGAACAGGGTGATAGCTTCCACCATAGACTTTTCCGTTTCCAAATACAGAAAGCATAAATCTTCCACTTAGCTTTTCCCCATCATTAAAGGTGATGCTCATTGGGTAACCGCTTTTTCTGAATGCACAGGCGCTTAGCGTTACCGCGGTTGAAATATTATAAGCCATCTCACCAGATACACCAGGTATTTTTTTATAGCGGTTCATTCTGTCGCATACAATGGAATCTATTCCTATATCACAAAGGTTGGAACAGATCTTTCCATTACAGTCTATAGCGTCAAAAATTTTAATTTTGCTGTTGATGAGATTTTCAAATTTGAGATAATCCTCTTTTTTTCCGCCGGAGGTTTTTATAAAATCGTTTCCGCTTCCACAGGGGTAAACTGCAAAGCTCACGCCGGAGCGGCCGAATGCACCGTTTACTACTTCGTAGAATGTGCCGTCACCGCCGCAGGCCACAAAACAAGTCTCTTCTCCATTGGAAAGGGGGTATTCCTTTACAAATCGTGTCGCATCACCGGGTGATTTGGAAAAATAGATACATAAGTTTTCCTCCCGGCCGGCAAAAAAATCACGTATTTCACAGGCGAGACTGTCCGCCCGGCCGCCTTTTCCAGCAACGGGATTCACAACAAAAACATAATTCATTTAACTGGACTCCTTAAGATATATAATAAAATTATTATAGCATAAATATAACATGCTGTAAAAGATTATAAAAAGAAAAAATAAAAAATTTTATGTTGTTCTTTGTCGTCAAGCCTTGCTATTTTATATCTGTTATTTTATAATTTATTCATAACTTATAAAGAATACTTGTGTGTGGAGGATGTATATATGTATAGTGACATGCCTGACTCTATTGGATTTCTTAAAAATAGGGACCCTGAGCTTGCCTTTTCAATGGAGAAGGAACTTTTTCGCCAGCGCAATAATATAGAGCTTATTGCTTCTGAAAATTTTGTTTCTCCTGCTGTGCTTGCAGCAATGGGTTCTGTGCTTACAAATAAATATGCAGAAGGTTACCCTTCCCACAGATATTATGGCGGTTGCCAATTCGTTGATGAGGTTGAAAATCTTGCAAAAGATAGGGCATGTAAGCTTTTTGGAGCCGAACACGCAAATGTTCAGCCACATTCTGGTGCTCAGGCAAATCTTGCAGCATATTTTGCTTTTGCAGAACTTGGCGATACAATAATGGGAATGGACCTTTCACAGGGTGGGCACCTCACCCATGGAAGCCCGGTAAACTATTCTGGAAAAAGCTATAATTTTGTTTCTTATGGTGTAGATGAAGAGACAGGTCGCATCAACTATGATAAAGTTCGTGAAACAGCACTTGAATGCCATCCCAAAATAATAGTTGCCGGAGCGTCGGCTTATCCGCGTGCAATAGATTTTGCAAAATTTAGGGATATTGCCGATGAAGTAGGGGCATACCTTATGGTGGATATGGCCCATATTGCGGGCCTTGTGGCCGCAGGGGAGCATATGTCGCCAATTCCATATGCGGATGTAATTACTACTACCACGCATAAAACATTGAGGGGACCAAGAGGTGGGCTTATACTTTGTAAAGAGCAGTATGCAAAAAAGGTGGACAAGGCCGTTTTCCCCGGCAGTCAAGGCGGCCCTCTTGAGCATATAATTGCTGCAAAAGCCGTCTGCTTTGGTGAAGCGCTTAAACCTGAATTTAAAGAATACCAAAAAAACATAATCAAAAATGCTGCAACTTTGGCGAATGAACTTAAGGCCAACGGTTTAAAACTCGTCTCGGACGGAACGGATAATCACCTTATGATGCTCGACCTCCGAAACCTGAATGTGACAGGCAAAGAACTTGAGCACCGGCTTGACAGCGTCAATATCACGGCGAATAAAAATATGATCCCCGGGGACCCCCAGTCTCCTTTTGTGACGAGCGGAATTCGTATAGGAACCCCGTCGGTCACTACACGAGGATTTGGTGAAAGCGAGATGGAGTCCATTGCAAAATTTATCGCAAAGACTGTTTTTGACTATGAAAACAGTGCAAATGCCGTAAAAACTGCTGTGCAGGAACTCTGCGAACGTTTCCCACTTTATGAATGAAAGAAAAGAGATGAAAACTTTGTCCGCACCGCTTGCAGACAGACTTCGCCCCACTGAACTTTGTGAAGTTTGCGGGCAGAAGCATATTTTGGGTGAGGGAAAACTTCTAAGAAAGATAGCTGAGTCAGGGGTAAT
>CAZNVF010000041.1:0-10482 GCA_964576395.1 uncultured Oscillospiraceae bacterium | reverse complement strand
AGATGAAGTTGTTGAAAAGCTTGCTTCCGGTGAAACCCATGTTTTTGAAGGCCCTTGGTCTGGTTTCAATGTATGGACCGGCGAAGAATACACCTGCGCTGAAGGCGAATGGGTAGAAGAGTCCGTCGACCGTTCCGCTCCTTACTTTGCATACCTTATCGACGGCATCACCGTTCTTGATCCGGACCCTGATTCCGTTATTGCTCAAAAACAGGGCTAATCACGCCCATTATTTGGGGCCGTTTTCTTAAAGCGGCCCCATTTTTTCTTTTTCCTACAGCGAAAAAACGGCCAGGCTTTGTTTTACCTGCCCGCTTTTTGACTATCGGAGGAATTTTCCTTCGCTGTCTTATTTTTATTTGTTCATTTGTTGATAGAGTTATTTTTAAGGAAGGGTGATTTTTTTGGAAATTGCTGCTGTTCAGCTTAAAAATCTCACCAAAACGTTTGGAAGTGTTGTAGCAAACGACAATGTAAGCCTCGACATCTGCCATGGGGAGATTCTTTCTCTGCTTGGGGAAAATGGAAGCGGAAAAACAACTCTCATGAATATGCTTTCGGGCATTTATTACCCAGACGGAGGTCAGATTTTTGTCAACGGAAAAGAAGTGAGGATTGGCTCGCCAAAAGATGCTTTTGACCTTGGAATAGGGATGATCCATCAGCATTTTAAGCTTGTTGATGTGCTCACCGCCGCTGAAAACATGGTTCTTGGGATAAAAGGAAAAGGACGTCTTAATATAAGGGCCGTAAATGAAAGAATTCACAAAATAAACGAACAGTATGGTTTTAACGTTGACCCTTACAAAAAAATATACGACATGTCTGTTTCAGAAAAACAAACTGTGGAGATAGTAAAAATGCTCTATCGCGGAGCGGATGTTCTCATTCTGGATGAACCCACTGCCGTGCTCACACCTCAGGAAACAAAGAAGCTCTTCGCCGTGCTCAGAAATATGCGAAACGACGGCAAAGCAATCGTTATTATTACTCATAAGCTTCATGAAGTTATGGAGATTTCTGATAGAGTCGCTATTCTTAGAAAAGGGATCCATGTTGGTGATTTTCGTACATCCGAAACTGACCCGCAGGAACTTACAAACCTTATGGTTGGTCATTCTGTCACCCTCAATATCGAACGTGAAAAATACGAAAATCCCATAAAACGGCTTGATATTCACCATCTTTCCTGTGTAAATGAAGACGGAGTTAGGGTTCTTGACGATATAAATTTTGACGTTTATGGCGGTGAAGTTCTTGGAATTGCCGGAATTTCAGGTTGCGGTCAAAAAGAACTTCTGGAGGGCATTGCCGGGCTTCAAAAAGTAAGCGGCAGTATAAAATTCTATCCCCCTGACGGTTCAGCTGAGCAGGAACTTGTGGGGCAATCCCCCATTGAAATAATTAAACATGGAATCGCTCTTTCATTTGTTCCTGAAGACAGGCTCGGTATGGGGCTTGTTGGAAATATGGATCTTACTGATAATATGCTTCTTAGAAGCTATCAAAAAGGAAAATCCGTTTTTGCCGATAGAAAATCCTCTGCTAATCTCGCCTCAAAGGTTGTAAATGAACTCGAAGTTGTTACGCCTGGAATTAGCACACCGGTACGGCATCTTTCCGGCGGAAACGTGCAAAAAGTACTTGTCGGACGTGAAATTGCTTCTGAACCTTCCGTTTTGATGAGCGCTTATGCTGTACGCGGGCTTGATATCAACACCTCATACACTATTTATAATCTTATGAATGAACAGAAAATGCGTGGCGTTGCTGTTATATATGTTGGTGAAGATCTTGATGTTCTTGTTGAACTTTGTGACAGAATACTTGTGCTTTGCGGCGGAAAAGTCAGCGGAATAGTTGACGGACGCAGCACCACAAAAGAAGAGATCGGCCTTCTTATGACCAGCCTTAAATTTAAAGATGAGGTGACTGAAGAATGAGCGCTGAGAATATAAGAAAAGAACCTTTTGTCCGAATTGCTAAACGTCCCGAACTTACTAAAAAGAAATCCGCTATTGTAAAATTCTCTTCAATAATTGTTGCGCTTTTTATCGGTGGACTTCTTATACTTGTTCTTGGCCACAACCCGTTTGCAGTTTACGCCGACATTGTAAAGGGTTCTCTAATTGGAAATATTTCAATAACTGCAACAGCCAAAATTGCCGTTCCCCTTTTGGGGGCCGCCCTTGCAATTGCTCCAGCTTTTAAAATGAAATTCTGGAACTGCGGTGCAGAAGGACAAATAACCATGGGCGCAATTGCTGCAACATATTTTGCACTTTATCAGTATCAGAATCTTCCAAGGCCTCTGCTTATTATGGTGATGTTCATTTCTTCCGCAATATTCGGAGGAATTTGGGGATTAATACCTGCATTTTTTAAGGCAAAATGGGGCACTAACGAAACACTTTTTACGCTTATGCTCAACTACATTGCTATAGGCTTTGTAAAATATCTCCGGCTCGGCCCTTGGATGGATCGAGGTCAAATGTTCCCAAAAGTTCCAATGTTCAAGCAGGAGGCCAGGCTTCCAGAAGTTTTTGGTGTGCACATTGGCTGGATAATGATCCTTATCCTCGTTGTTGTGATATATATTTATATGGCTAAAACAAAGCACGGTTACGAGATAGCAGTTGTCGGTGAAAGCGTTGCTACCGCAAGATATTCAGGAATGAATGTCAGGAAGATAATTATGAGAACTATGTTCCTTTCCGGAGCCATTGCTGGAATGGTGGGGTGCATGATAGTTTCTGGTTCAAACTATACGCTCAGTGATACCACTGCTAACGGATATGGTTTCACAGCCATTGTTGTTGCCTGGCTTGCAAAACTCAACCCATTTGTGATGGTTCTTATCTCTATTTTCCTTGCTATTCTTAAAAAAGGCTCAAACACAATACAAACCGATTTTGGAATACCAGCTTCGGCTTCTGACGTGCTCACTGGGCTTATACTTTTGAGCATGCTCGCAAGTGAATTTTTTATAAATTACCGTCTTGTATTCCGTAAAAGCAGTAAGGAGGTTGCAAAATGAACACATTTTTAAGTTTTATTTTTGCTTCTGTTCTTGCCGCAACACCACTTCTTTTCGGCGCTCTTGGTGAAATCCTTACTGAAAAGTCTGGCAACCTTAATCTTGGTGTTGAGGGCATGATGTTTATGGGCGGTGTTGCCGGTCTTGCCGGAACATATTATTATGAAAAAGCAGTTGGTGATCCAAACGCTTTGGTTTCTATATTTATTGGTATTATCTGTGCTTTTCTTTGCTCTGCATTCGGTGCACTGATTTACAGCCTTCTCACCATCACTTTCCGTGCAAATCAGAATGTCACTGGTCTTGCCCTGACAACTTTCGGCACTGGATTTGGAAATTTCTTTGGCGAAATTATGGGTAACGCCGCTGGAGGATACGTTTCTGTAGGAGCCGTTATCAAGGCCGCTTATAATAACGGCATTCCCTATCTTCGTGATCTTCCAGTTGTTGGCGGGCTTTTTTTCTCTTATAATTTTCTTGTATACCTTGCTGTTGCATGCACAATTGTCCTTTCGTATTTTCTTTTTAATAGCAAAGCCGGACTTAACCTTCGGGCGGTTGGCGAAAACCCCGCAACAGCCGATGCCGCGGGAATCAATGTGACGCTTTACAAATATCTTGCAACCTGCATAGGCGGCGGCATTTCCGGCCTTGGCGGGCTTTACATTGTGATGAACTCCGCCAACGGCACCGGTGGTGTTTGGGTATATAACAGCATAAGCGGATATGGGTGGCTTGCCGTAGCAATAGTAATTTTTTGCACATGGAACCCATTAAAAGCTGCTCTTTGCTCATTTATTGTAGGTGCTCTTACCGTTATTCGTTATTACTATCCTCTTTCTTTTATCCCTTCAGCAATATACGAGATATTCCCATACATTGCAACTGTTGTTGTTCTTATAGCCATCATATTTCGTAAAAAGAAAAGTAACCTTCCTCCATATTCTCTTGGGCTTGCTTATTTCCGCGAAGAAAGATGATGAACATACAAAATCCCGCATTATTGCGGGATTTTGTTCACTTTCTAAGCACCTAAAACCTCTTTCCAAAAACAGTAAGGCTACCTTTGTAAATAATAACAAACTGTGAATTTACTTGATTTAATCTGTGTTTTCCGATATAATATAACACGAATTCCGAAAAAGCGAGGTGCATGCTTATTGACAGTCAAAACTGATGAAAAAGAAAAAGCTGGTTTCGACTCTCTTGTCGAGTATCTGTATCTCCGTATTTATGAGTTTTGCTATATAACAGGAATGTATTTTCTACGCCAAATGCGCGGCGGTTACCACTTTGCCTTAAATGAATTTAAATATTTAAAATCATATGCCAGCGAATATATACTTCACGCTAAAAGACATATAAAAACTTCTTTAAAAAATTTTTTCACAGGCAAATATCATGCTCTCTTGTCATATAGAAAAAAAGCAAATTCTTCACTTGAAATATTGAAAAAACAGAAAGAACACAGCTTTGCAGAAAATTTTTCAGCTTTTAAAACTCTTTTGAACTGTTGTTTTGTTTTTTTTGTCAAAATTTTCTGCGTACTATTCAACTATGTTGCCCCCATTTTGGCCACAATATTTCTTGTTGTTACCATTCAGTATTTTTCTACTCTTGAATACGGGCTTGCATTTCAGTCAAATGGAAAGACTCTTGCTTACATTAAAGATGAAAGTGTTTACAATGCTGCGGAACAAATAATAAGGAACCGTACCTCTACAGAGATACCTGACCTTGGGAATGTGGTTCCTCAATACTCAATTGTTCCTGTAAGCAGCCTCGAGTTGACCGAAGCTGAAGAGCTTGCAAATATTGTTCTTGGAAATTCCGGTACAAACGTCTATGAGGGCTATGGCCTTTATATTGACGATGAGTTTGTTGGCTCTACAGATGAATCTGATAATTTGTTGGAACTTCTTGATGAGTATCGTGAACAATACAGAGAAGAAGGAGATACCGAATCAAAGCTTCAATTTAAACAAAAGGTCTCACTTGTTGATGGAATTTACCCCACCGCTTCCATAATGGCAATATCCGAGTTTAAAAGTCTTCTTAACACTGAGGTCGAAGGTGAAAAATATTATACTGTCGAAGCCGGAGACGCTCCTCTTTCTATTGCAAGTTATTTTGATATCAGCTACCGTGAGCTTTGCGCAATGAACCCGGGACTTGAGGACGGTGATATACATGTTGGAGATCAACTTGTGGTTTCACGTTCTGTTTCATATCTTAATGTTACAAATACTAAACGAGAAGTTTATAATGAAGACATACCATATGGAACTAATTACACTTATAGTGATGCATATTACACTACATACTCAAAAGTCACAAAGGCAGGTGTTCCTGGTGAGCAGAAAGTTACTGCCCTTGTAACATATGAGGACGGCATTGCCGTAAGTAGACAAATATTGGCAACTGAAGTCATTACCGAACCCATTCCGCGTGAAGTCACTGTTGGTACAAAGAGCGTTGTTTACTCTGTAGGCAATAGCAGCGGAACAAGCAAAGGCTTTATTTGGCCCACTATCGGTGGATATGTGAGCTGTCCAATTTGGGGATATAGTGGACATACTGGAATGGACATTGCTGGCTGTGGATATGGTTCTAATATTTATGCCTCTGCTGCAGGCACCGTTACTACTGTAAAATGGGGTACCACAGGATATGGATACCACATAATTATAAACCATGGCGATGGCATTCAGACACTTTATGGACATTGTAGTAATCTTTATGTAACTGTCGGCCAGTATGTAAATCAGGGCGACATAATTGCTGCAATGGGCTCCACTGGCAATGCCACTGGTACACATTTGCATTTTGAGATACGAATCAACGGACAATATGCCAACCCGGCAAATTATGTGTCCCCTCCATAACAGAAAAGCTCCTCAATAAAAGCGAGGAGCTTTTCTGTTTGTAAATGTTAAAAATAAACGCTTCTATTGATAAGATTGTAGCATTCTTTCTGCTTTTCCAAACTAACATTTTTTGTATTAAATAAAAAATGGTTCTCAGTGTGGCATTCAACGGTGTAGCTTGCGGGCTATGCCGTTTCTCCATTTTTGCAGGTTATTTAGTAAAGGCGGAAGTATTCCCCAAGACCATAGGAAATGTCAATCTGCTATTTCATATGCCCCTTTAATTCATCCTTTGTGCGGACGCATACTGCCTTTACCATATCATTTAACACAGTGGGCGTTACTTAACCTATGTCAAGATATTTCCAGGCTTTGCAGATAAACCTTTCGCTGTTCCCCGATTGTTCTTCCTGCTTCTGTTCGTAATCGGAGAACAGTATTTGAAATCTGCGCCAGATAATTTCCTGTTCGCGTTGTCCCCGCAAATATGCTTAAATAATTGGTTAATTCCTTCTATCCGTCGTTCCGCTTTAATCGGTTGCCGGTACTTTGCCCTGCAATAAAATAAGTCAGAATATGTCTCAATCTATTTTGAGCGAAGCTGTAGAATTTATGTATTTGCACTGGTTCATTGCCAAAAACACTGTATTATTTCTCTTTATTTCATAGTATAATATATAATTATAATAAAATCTTTAAATCTCTTTTCATTTTTTATTTTCTATGTTATAATAAATTATAATTTTAATTAATTAGTTTAAGGGGATAGAATAATTGGATAAATTCATTATTAAAGGCGGTATACCTCTTCGGGGCGAGATTCATGTGAGCGGTGCAAAAAATGCAGCAGTTGCAATAATCCCCGCTACCATTCTTGCCGGCGGTCCTTGCCTTCTTGAAAATATTCCGGATATTAGCGATGTCTATACTCTTTATGATATGCTCTCCCTTATGGGTGCAACGGTTCGTGTTGTAAGCCGCACTTCTGTTTTTATTGATACAAGCAACATAACTTCTCACAAAGTTCCTGAAGATCTTGCAAGGCAACTGCGTGCATCTTACTATTTTCTTGGTGCGCTTCTTGGTAGGAGCGGTGAAGCCAATGTTCCACTTCCCGGCGGCTGTGATTTTGGCGTTCGCCCCATTGATCAGCACATTAAGGGCTTTGAAGCCCTTGGAGCCTCTGTCAATATTGGTCACGGTTCAGTATCAATAAATTCCGAACAACTTATTGGAAGCCACATTTATTTTGATGTAGTTTCAGTGGGAGCAACCATTAACGTAATGCTTGCGGCTGTTTGTGCGAAAGGCCTTACAATCCTTGAAAACGTTGCAAAAGAACCTCATATTGTTGACCTTGCTAATTTTCTTAACTCACTTGGCGCTGACATTCGCGGTGCAGGAACTGATGTTATAAAGATACACGGCGTGGAAAAGCTTCATGGCGCAAACTATTCTATAATTCCTGATCAGATAGAAGCTGGAACTTATATGGTTGCAGCTGCTGCAACCAATGGCAATGTGCTCATTTGCGGGGTCATTCCAAAACACCTTGAAGCTATTACAGAAAAGCTTGTCAAAACAGGCGCTTCCGTAATTGAATATGATGACGCTGTACGGGTTTCCGGCGAAGTTGAGCATTTTGAACACGTAAACGTGAAAACCATGCCCTACCCCGGCTTTCCCACCGACATGCAGCCCCAGATAACTACTCTACTTTCCATTGCTGAAGGAACCAGCATTGTCACCGAAGGCGTTTGGGATAACAGATTCAAATACATATCTGAACTTTGCAGAATGGGCGCTTCCATTTCCGTTGACGGTAAGGTTGCAGTCGTTCAGGGCGTTAAAAACCTGACGGGCGCCTGCGTTCGTGCTGCCGACCTTCGGGCCGGAGCTGCTATGGTTATTGCAGGTCTTACTGCAAAAGGCACTACAGAAATTGAAGAGATACACCATATAGAACGTGGCTACACCAACCTTGTTGAAAAACTACGCGGCCTTGGTGCGGATATTGAACGCGTCACTGTTCCTGAAAGCGCTTCTGCATATTCCGGAGCATAAATTATCCTTTCAATTATAATTATCACCCAAGGAGGTATCCTTTCTTGGCAAAGTTTTTCACACTTGCTAGCTCAAGCGCCGGGAATTCCTGCTACATAGGTGCTTCTGGGCAGGGGCTTTTAGTCGACTGTGGAATAAGCTGCAAAAGCATTGTTAATTCACTTAAATTACACGATATTGATCCAGCCAAACTTTCTGCAATACTTATAACACATGAGCACAGCGACCATGTAAAGGGACTTTCGGTCTTTTTAAAACATTATAATATTCCTTTATACGCGTCTGCCCCGGTGCTCAAGTATCTTTCAAGCTGCGGTATTGTTACTCAGAAATCAATGCTCAAAGAAATAGATGAGCACGGCGAACTTATTGGAGGAATGATGGTAAAGTCATTTAAAACTTCTCACGATAGCGTTGGAAGTTATGGTTTTGCCGTCTCAACTCCGGACGAGCATAAGATATCTATATGCACAGATACAGGATACCTTACAGATAACGCAAAAATCAGCCTTCTTGGAAGCGATGCCGTTCTTATAGAGTCCAACTATGATCGTATGATGCTTCAGCTTGGGCCCTATCCATATAGCCTTAAGCTCAGGATAGCAAATGAGACTGGCCACCTATCAAACACCGATTGTGCTGCTTTTCTTCCTGAGCTTGTAAAGAGCGGCACCACAAGAATCGTCCTTGGACATCTGAGCAAAGAGAACAATATTCCCGAACTCGCCGTCGAGACTTCCGTCTCAGAGCTTTCTATGGCGGGAATGAGGCGCAACGGGGATTATATGATTTTTGCTGCACCGCGAAGCGAAGTTTCCAAATGTATTCTACTTTAAGGAGAAAAAATGCGTACAATAAATATTATTTGCGTTGGGAACCTTAAAGAAAAATATCTCCGCGAAGCTGCGGCAGAATATGAGAAGCGGCTTTCTTCTTACTGCAAGTTAAAAGTGACTGAAATTTCTGAATATAAGCTTTCCGACAAGCTTTCACAAAGTGAAATTTCTAAATGTATTGCATACGAAGGCGCTTGCATTTCTGCCAAAATACCTCAAAATGCTATTGTTATTGCAATGTGTATAGAAGGTGATACGCTCTCTTCAGAAGTTTTTTCAGAGCGTTTAAGCAGCCTTATGGCGGACGAGAGTGCTAGCGAACTTTGCTTTATAATTGGCGGTTCTTATGGTCTCAGCGACGATATCAAAAAAAAGGCTAAACTTAAACTTTCACTTTCAAGAATGACTTTTACACACCAGATTTCCCGTGTTCTTATTTTGGAACAAATATATCGTGCGTTTCAAATATCCACCGGAGGAAAGTATCATAAATGATTATCTGGAAAGAAAAAAATGGCTAAGAAAAAAACAGAAAAACAACAACCAAAAAATAACCAAACAGCAAATTTTGAAAATGCCGGCATTGTAGTCGAACAGCCCATAGTTGATGTTCTTGAGAAGAACTATATGCCATATGCTATGAGCAGCATAGTGAGCAGGGCCATTCCGGAAATCGACGGATTTAAACCCAGCCACAGAAAACTGCTTTATACAATGTATAAAATGGGCCTTCTAGGATCTACAAGAACAAAATCTGCCAATGTTGTCGGCCAAACTATGAAACTCAACCCCCACGGTGATCAAGCGATTTATGACACTATGGTGCGCATGTCGAGAGGTTATGCAGCGCTTCTCCATCCATGGGTGGACAGCAAGGGTAACTTCGGTAAAGCATATTCAAGGAATATGGTCTGCGCCGCTTCAAGATACACAGAAGTTAAGCTTGACAAAATTGCCGCTGAACTTTTTCGCGATATAGACCGCGACACTGTAGATTTTGTCGATAACTACGACAATACTATGAAAGAGCCAACCCTTTTTCCGGTGACTTTTCCTTCGGTGCTTGTAAACTATAATGTGGGCATTGCAGTAAGTATGGCATCACAGATATGCCCTTTTAGACTTTCTGAAATTTGTGACACTACCATAAAACTTATTAAAAACCCCAAACATGATATTCTTTCTACTCTTCCTGCCCCAGATTTTGCCGGCGGAGGACTGATAATTTACGACAAGGACGAGCTTGAAAAAATTTATGAGACAGGACGCGGCAGCATTAAAGTAAGGTCAAAATACCGTTATGATGCTGAAAATCGCTGCATTGAAGTAATAGAGATCCCGACCACTACGACAATTGAGGCCATTATGGAAAAAATGATTGAGCTAGTAAAGGCACGCAAGATCACTGAGATCTCCGATATGCGCGATGAGACCGACCTTTCCGGTTTGAAGCTTGCAATAGATATTAAGCGTGGAGTCGACCCTGACGTCCTTATGCAGAAGCTTTACAGATCTACTCCGCTTGAGGATAGTTTTGCAGCGAATTTCAATGTGTTAATCGGAGGAGCACCAATGGTGCTTGGCGTAAGACAGATCCTTACTGAGTGGGTAGCGTTTAGAAAAGAATGTGTTAGAAGAAGAGTGTATTTTGACCTTAAGGGCAAAAAAGAAAGACTTC
>CAZNVF010000040.1:0-10555 GCA_964576395.1 uncultured Oscillospiraceae bacterium | reverse complement strand
TTCTGAATGCCTTTATTGATAAGATCGTGGTACACGAAAAGGTCAAAAGGGACGGAAAGAAAACGCAGGACATTGACATTTACTATGCCTATGTTGGGATCGTCAATATCCCGACGGTGGAGGAGATGGAAGAGCACGCAAAGCAGCGTACAAAGCAAACCGCCTGATTACAGGCAAAACGGCAGGTAAATCTATCCCTGCCGCCTTACATATATATGTCTTTTGTCCCTATCGAGGGTTAATCATATAAGACAAATATTAAAATGAATCAAAATTTATAATAACAGTTTTCCAATAACGCTCTTTGACCCAGAAGTGGTAATGCTAAATGGTATAGCTTTCCGCTTATACTACAAAACAGCTATTCCTCTCGGTGGCTCCATTCCTGCCGATAAAATATTTTGTGAAATAAGCTCCAGCCTCCTTCTTGCAGCAAAAAATAGGCACCGACACTTTAAAACAAAAAGTGGTGTATGCTTTTAAAACATACACCACTTTTTGTTTTATTTCTGATGGAGAATACGGATGGAGTTGAGCAGACAAAGAACAGAAACGCCTGTATCAGCAAACACTGCTATCCACATATTTGCATACCCAAAGAGGCCCATTACCATTACAACAAATTTAATTGCAAGGGCAAAATAAACGTTTTGCCAAGAAATTCTTTTTGTGCTACGCGCTATTTTTACGGCGTTTGGAATTGCAGACATTTCTGAGTTCATAAAAACAACGTCCGCTGCTTCAATTGCTGCGTCCGCACCGCTTCCCATAGCGGCGCCCACATCAGCGCCTGCCAAAACAGGTGCATCGTTTATTCCATCGCCTACAAACATTACGCTTCCGCGTGCTTCGCGTATCTTTTGCAGCTCACTTAACTTGTTTTCAGGAAGAAGTTTGGCATGCACTTCGTCAATTCCGGTTTGTTTTGCAATATACTCGGCACTGTCCTGTGCATCGCCTGTGAGCATAACAGTCATAATTCCCTGCTGTTTAATCCTTGTAATGGCGTCAACCGCGTCATCTTTAAGCGTATCGGCAATTACAATATTTCCTACAAACTTTCCCTCTCTTGCTACAAGCACTTCAGTACCGAAAGCATTTTTAGTATAGCCCGAAAGATCGACATTGTTGATTTCCATAAGTTTGCGGTTTCCGCAAAGAAGTGTTCCGGATGAAACAGTTGCCTGAATTCCGTGGCCCGCTATCTCTTTAATATCTGAGGGGCGCTCTACATTTATCCCCATTTCATTTGCCGCATTTACAATGCTGACAGCAATAGGATGTGTGGAAAAAAGTTCACAGCTTGCACTAAGGGAAATGAGTTCTCTGTCCGAGATGGAATCGTCTGCAGGAACAGCTTCCTGCACTTTGAAATTTCCTTTAGTAATAGTTCCTGTTTTGTCCATAACAACGGTTTTTACGCCGGTAAGAGCCTCAATCGCGCTTCCGCCCTTAAAAAGAATCCCTTTTTTAGACGCGGCTCCAATCCCTGAAAAGAAAGCCAGTGGAACAGAAAGAACAAGAGCACATGGGCACGAAATTACAAGGAATGTAAGTGCTGTCAAAATAGATGCTGTACCGCTAGTTCCGTAAATGGCATTTACTGTTCCGGCGTAACTTGCATCCACAAAGAGGTGCCATCCCGGAATAATAAACGGAAGCACCAGAGCAACAACCAAAGCGGCAACCACCACTGCCGGAGTATATACTTTTGCAAACCTTGTAATAAATTTGTCTATTGCTGGTTTATTCGCAGCGGCATTTTCTACAGAATCCAATATTCTTGTAACCATAGATTCTTCAAGAAGTTTTTCTACACGTATTTTAAGCTGGCCCGAGGTGTTTACACAGCCTGAAATAACATTATCACCGACCTCTGCTTTTACCGGTACCGGTTCGCCAGTGACCGGGGAAGTGTCTATACGGCTTTCACCCTCAATAATCACACCATCAAGCGGGATTCTATCTCCCGGGCGAACCAAAAGAATATCGCCCACGTTAGTTTCTTCAGCGCCGATTGTTTTTACTTCTTCACCAACCACAAGGTTGACTACCTCTGGGCGGAGGTCAACGGCGGACATTATCTGTTTGCGGCTTTGGGCCACTGCTCTGTCTTCAAAGAATTCACCGATGCGGTAAAAAAGCATAACGCCGACCGCCTCGGGGTATTCCTGAATAGCGAATGCGCCAAGAGTAGCAATCGCCATAAGAAAATTTTCGTCGAAAACCTGACCTTTTTTGATATTTTTTGCCGCAGTAAGAAGAACTTTACCGCCAAGAATAAGATAGGCCACCACCAAAACAGCAAGCAGAACCGGCATTGGCGCTTCTATATGCTCTAATACCTCACCAACAATAAATAGCGCCGCACCAACGATAATGCTTATAAGGGCTTTTTTCTCTTCTGGCATGCCCTCTTTTTTCTCAGCAGTTCCAGCCTTGGGAGCGTCTTTAGGAATTATGCTTATTCCATCTTCCATGGAGTCGATAGTCGCTTTAATTGCAGGGATCATAGCATCCGGATCTTTGGCGGAAAGTTTCATTTGCTTTGTAGCAAATGTAATTGCAACACTATCAACGCCATCCATCTCTTTAAGGCGAGCTTCAATTTTTGCCGCACAGTTGGCACAGTCAAGCCCTTCCAAAATATATGTCTTAGTGTTTGAAATACCCACTGGGCTACGTTTTCTCGGCACAAGGGTAATGCCGTCCTCGATGGCGTCAATAGCGGCCTGCATTTTAGGAAGAAGCTCATCCTGTTTTTGGGCCGAAACCCTAAGCTGTTTCGTAGCAAATGCTACAGAAGCAAAAGCAACCTCCGGCATAGAACGGATCTTTGCCTCGATTTTTGCCGCACAGTTGGCACAATCTATCCCTTCAAGAATATATACGCGCTTTTCCATATCCTCATCAGGCATTTTACAGGTGCATTTTGCAAGGCTTTCACTGCAAATGTCGCAATATTCAGCATGCGGGTTGCACAAAGGACAGTCGCAGTCGTCTGCGTGCCCCGGGGTATGGTGATGTTCTACCACAAAATGGGTGTGGGAACGGGTCGGCACATCATCAGGGACATTATCATGCCCGCTGCAGCAGCAGTTTCCATGTTCGTGCGCATGGCTGTGGCCATCGCTATTGACATGCATATGTGTGTGATCGTGCTCAGCGCCATCACAACAGTTTCCAGTTTCATGCTCGTGGCCGCCGCAACTTCCCTCTTCATGTTCATGATTGTCACAGCAGCAGTCCACATGTTCGTGCATATGGCTGTGGTCATCGCTATTGCAGTAATTTTCAGAATCATGATCATGCTCATGATTCTCGTTGCAATCGTGATCGTGCATTTTTTGGTCCTCCCTATTACATCAATACTATTATTTTGAATTAATTATCTTTAATCGCTTCGTCTTGCAAGGCAAGCATCATAATTATAGCTTTCTGTAAGCTTCTTGAAATCTTCGAAAGTTGTATCAGGCGTAAGGCTTTTTATCACTGAATAGAGATCTGAATAGTTATAGGCATTTACTACCGCGCCGCTGGCCAAAGCATACATAGCATCATAGTCCGTTTCACTTTTTGCTGTCCAAAAGCCCTGCTCCAGTTGGAAGGCTTTTCCGTTGACCCTATATGCCTCCGCGTTGCCAGTTATAGCATTGTAAAGCGCTGCAAAAGCAGGACCAATTTCCGACTGATACTTTCCAACAACATAGACTACCTTTCCCTTTTTAAAGCCAAAATAATTTTCTTCAGAGAAGCAGTCTATCAAACCGCACTCAATGTTATCCGTAGCTTCAAGATCATCAATAAGGTCAGTGACTGGAAGAGACGAGAGGATCGTAGTGTACTCTCCGCTTCTAATTGCTTCAGACGCGGACACTCTATACTGTTCAACATTGAAATATCCAGGGCATATAGTTACCCTGAGATCTCCTGCCTCTACATCTGTACGTTCGGTCACCATTGCCAGTTCTTCAGAAGATTTTTCAAAAGTCACCCCATAGATGCTTTGAAGGTTGTCAAGCATGGCAACTGTACGAAGTCTATGCATCTCGTTATTCATTGTGGCGCCGCCGGAAAGAATAATAAAGCTCTTTCCATCGCCTTTTGAAGCAAGTGCCACTGTCATTTTTGCTGTCTCTTCATACTCTATTTCAGAACCGGGGCCAGTCACACCAACATAATAAGGATTGTCCGCTACCGAATCAAATCTCTCCTGACTAAAAGTGCTTGATGGGGTCACGTAGTACATTTTATTTTCTTTACAAAAATCCAGCTCCGCTTTGAGATCATATGCAATAAAACTCATTATTCCATCAACATCATTTTCTTCACAATATTCCAGAAAATCCATCATCTCTTCCTCATTAGTGATGCTTTCAGAATATATAAAGGTGACATCGACAAAACATTCCTTTATGTAGTTATCCAAATAATCTTTAAACATCATTATTTGGTTATCCTTAACGTTATATACCGCAACGCCTATCTTATGCATCTCAAGACCTATAGCTTCCGCCTCCGATTGGTCCCTGTTTGCTATATCCTCAGTGGTGTTGACGCACCCTGCAAAAATAGTCATCAGCACGATTGCGACAAGAAAAAGCGCTATCCATCTTCTCATATATCATTCTCCCTCCTCAAATAGATGGCAAGCCACCTCATGATCTTCATCAATAGTCTTCAAGGTTGGACGTTTACAGCGACAAATATCCATACAGTGGTTGCACCTTGTTTGGAAAGGGCATCCAGTTGGTACGTCCAGAGGACTTGGAATCTCACTATCAATACTTTCTATCTTTTTCGAGAAGTCCATCTTTGTATCGAATATTGCCTCAAGAAGTGCCCGAGTATATGGGTGCTGCGCATTTTCAACTCTTCTTCCGGGAAGAACTTCAACAATATTGCCCAGATACATTACCGCGATCTCATGTGCAAAGGACTGAATAAGTCCCAGGTCATGAGCAATAAAACCAATAGCAATATTCTTTTCCTTTTGGAGTTTAACCACAAGCTCAATTATCGTTTTTTGGACAGAAACGTCCAAAGCGCAGGTAGCTTCATCCATTACGACAAGTTCAGGTTCCAAAGCTATTGCACGTGCTATAGCTATTCTTTGGCGCTGGCCACCAGACATATTGTGCGGATATCTATCTGCAAAATCTGCAGGAAGCTCTACCATTTCAAGATATTTTTTTGCAACAGCATCTTTTTCCGAAGCCCTGATCCTTTCAAAATTCATAAGGGGCTCACAAATAATATCCCTTATTTTCATTTTTGGATTGAAAGATCCGTTCGGGTCTTGAAAAACCATTTGTATATATTGGCGGGTTTGGCGGAGCTCTTCGCCCTTAAGCTTGGTTATATCTTTGCCTTTAAAAATGATTTCACCTTCGGTTGGTTTGTCAAGCGCGACTAAAAAACGCATGAAGGTTGATTTTCCACAGCCAGATTCTCCAATAAGCCCAAGAGTCTTCCCGCGGTAAAATTTAAGGTTAACATCGTTGCAGGCGACCAATTCACGCCCGCCGGAGGCCGGGAAGCGCCGAGTAACATGTTTTGCTTCCAATATCAGATCTTTTTCATCAAACATAACAAACACCTCCTAAAGAGGGCACTGCGTCCAGAAGCTTCTGTGCATAGTCGCTATGGTTCCCATTAAGTATAAAGTCGCGATCACCTATATCTGTTATCTCGCCGTTTTTCATAACCACTATTTGATCAGACATATAGGCCGCAACACCAAGATTATGGGTGACAATAATAATGCTTGTACCATACTCATCCCGAAGCTCCATCATTTGGCGCACTATCTGTGCCTGTGTAGTCACATCCAGCGCAGATGTTGGTTCATCAGCTAATAGCAACTTTGGCTGGAAGGTCATAGCCATTGCAATGCCCACCCTTTGACGCATACCGCCAGAGAGCTGAAAGGGATATGAGTTCATAATGTTGTCACCGCTTGGAAGGCGCATTCTTTCAAGCATCACAATGCCTTTTTCCCAAGCTTCTTTTTTAGATATATTTTCATGGGTGTGAATATATTCTACAAACATATCCCCAATCTTTCTTGTTGGGTTTAACATAGCACCGGAATCTTGGAATATCATGGAAATATCCATTCCTCGAAGTTTTCTCCAGTCATTCTTTGAGTTTTTCAAAAGGGATCTCCCTTCGAAAATTATATCGCCCTCAGTAACCTTTCCGCCTCCTGCTAAAAGGCCCAAAATGGAACGAATAACGGTGGTTTTACCGCTTCCGCTTTCTCCTACTAATGCAGCGATCTTGCCTTCATCCAGCGTCATGCTGAAATTTTTTACAGTGGGGCGGCCTTTATAGGAGATAGTAATATTCTTAATTTCCAGCATATTATCCCTCCTTATTCGTCTCTAGGGTCAAGAATATCCCTGAGGCTGTCGCCCAAAAGGTTAAAAATGACCACAACAATAAAAATTGCGGCACCTGGATATATCATCATCCATGGTGCAGACTGAATAAACTGCCTTCCTTCATTTAGCATAAGGCCCCATTCCGGTGTGGGTGCTTTGGCGCCAAAGCCAAGAAAACTAAGGCCGGCAAGCTCAAGCATCATTCCTCCCACGTCGGTAGCTGCAGTTATAACAAGCGTTGGAATGACATTGGGTATCATATATCTTTTAAGAATATATGGTGTCTTAGAGCCGGTAACCACTGCTGCCGATACATAGTCGCGGTTGCGTATCTTTAAAACCAAGCTTCGCGAAAGGCGGGCATACTTCGTCCAGCTTACCAACGCAACGGCAATTACTGCATTCTTTACACTGGCGCCCAAAATTCCAGCTATTGCCATAGCAAACACCATTCCTGGAAAAGAAACCATCATATCGGCTATACGCATAATGACGCCGTCTACCCAACCGCCAAAATAGCCGGCTAAAACGCCAAGAATTGTCCCAAGCACAAAAATTATTGCCACAACAGAAAAAGCCGCAGCCAGTGATGTTCTTGAGCCGTAAATAACGCGGGTAAATATATCTCTACCAAGTTTATCGGTTCCAAAAATATGTTCTGCACTTGGCCCTTGAAGCGCGTCTTTCATAACTGCGTCGCTGGGGCTTACACCGCCTGTTATCACCGGTGCAAAAACAGCAACCATTACTACTAAAAACGCAAGAAAGAGGAAGAAACAGAAAGATTTATTGTTTTTAACAAAATTTTTAAATTTCATTTTTCTACCTCTTTTCTCTCATTCTTGGATCAACATAGTTATAGGAAATATCTACTAAAAGGTTTACCACCATATAAATAATAGAAATCCAAAGTACATAGCCCTGAATAAGGGGATAGTCATAAGCGGTGATAGCTGAAACAGCTAAACTTCCAAGACCGGGATAAGTAAATATAACTTCCACAACAGCCGTACCACCGAGAAGGGAGCCCAGGGAAAGGCCCAACATCGTAATAAGCGGAAGCAATGAGTTAGGGAAAACGTTCAACCAAAGTATTTTCCACTCAGCAACGCCCCTAGCTCTTGCGCCTATAACATAGTCCTGGCTGAGTTCCTCCAGAATTGCTGTACGGACTTGACGAGTATATTTTGCCGCCATCGCAAAGGCCAATGTTACCGACGGAAGGATAAGGCTTTTAAAATCACCCCCGGAACAAACCACCGGCAGTATTTTCAGCTGTACGCAGAAGAACATCATCAAAAGAATTCCCACCCAGAAGTTGGGCATTGAAACTCCAAAAAAGGTTATTCCACGGAGCGCATAATCGACAATACTGTTTTTGTGGGTAGCCTGTGCCATACCTATTGGGACAGCTATAACCAGCATCAAAATCATTGAAGAAAGTGAAAGTTTAAGTGTTGGCCAGAGCCTGTCTAAAAGAAGCTTTGCCACCGGCTTATTATAACTATAAGAAGTTCCGAAGTCACCCTTTAAGCAGTTTATAAGCCAGTCAAAGTATTGCACAAGCATCGGGCGGTTAAGGCCCATAGCCTCCCGTGTTTCCTCAATTATCTCGTCACTTGGCATAATACCCGAAGCAGCGTACATTGTTCTTACAGGGTCGCCCGGGGCTAAATAAGTTATAAGAAATGTAAGAAAGCTGATTCCGATCACCACAAGGATGATCTGAAGCAGCCTGCTTCCCAATTGCTTTGCAGTCAAGGAACATGTCTCCTTTCTGTCTAATATGATCTTCTCCGGGAAGCGTCCAGCGTCTCCCGGAGAAGAGTGTTAAATTTAGTCTGCTGGATAGATTTCAGTGGTTATCCAATAATAGTCCGCTGTATGGATTGCAGCGCCGCCTATAGTGGAATTACGGGAAATCATAGAGCTGTTATAATAACCGTGAATAATCGCGACAGCATCATCAACAAGAATTTGCTGAAGTTCCTGAACGATTTCTTTTCTTTCATCGTCATCAAAAGTCTCAAGAAGTTTTTCATACAGGTCATCATACTCAGCATTGCTATAGCCACAGTAATCGCTGCTGCCTTTGCTATACCAAGATGCAAGGTACTCAGTAGGGTCACCGGTTCCCACCGTGGTCCAGTTGGAGCCATTAATATCAAAGTCGCCGGACTGATAGCTGTCCCACTGTCTTGCAGAGTCACCGATTTCAAGGTCGATCTTAATGCCGATATCTCCAAGCTGTTGCTGAATTGCCTCAGCAAAATCGTTGAGGCAACGGTTAGGATAAGTAACATATTTAAGTACAACAGGTGTTCCATTAAGCTCACGGATGCCATCGTTATTTGTATCTACGATACCAGCGTCGTCAAGAAGCTTGATAGCTGCCTCCGTATTGTAAGCATATGGGTCAGTAAGATTATCGTAACCATAGTCAAGGTTTGAAGGAAGTACAGAGAAGCCTGGAGTATAAAGACCACCTACAACAATGTTGCACATTGTATCATCATCAAGAGCCATCAAAATGGCCTGACGAAGGGTAGCATTTGAAAGAAGTTTGCCTTCAGACATATTAAAATGAGCAAGTCCAGTACGTACACCGGCTGCAATTGTAACAGTAAAGTTCGGGTCTTCACTGAGGTTTTTAAGGTCATTAATGTTAGTGATGTTTTCAGTAAGATCAAGCTGGCCAGACTGCATTGCCATTGCTTTTGCTGAAGCGTCTCCCATATAGAGAAGCTCAATGGAATCATAGGGAACATCCCCGTTCCAGTAATATGGGTTTGCAACCATTGTGTATCCCACTTCTTCGCGGAAGTTAGTAGCAACATATGGACCCGTTCCGATGGCAGCATGGTCATAATCGGTGGTGTGCTCAACATCAAGAATTACCATAACCGGGTACGCAAGATTCTTGGTAAGGTCAACATAGGGTTTTGTTGTTTTAATGGTAACTGTGCCCGCCTCATTGTCAGCAATTATTTCGGCCTCTGCCTCAAGATATGTCTGCGGAGCAGAAGATCCGCTGGGGCCCGCTTCAAAAAGCCGTTTAAAGCTGGCAGCAACTTTTTCAGGGGTAAGGTCGCAGCCGTCGGAGAATTTAACGCCCTCGCGGATATGAAATACCCACTCGTCATGAGAGTCATTTACAGTGTAGGAATCGCAAAGTTTATATTCAACGCTCATTTGGTCGTTGAACATAAAAAGACACTCGCCAACGCCATAGCGCGAAACGTTCCAAGCTGCGTTGATCTCTTTCGCGGGGTCAATGCAACCTGCGCCGTAGTTTTGAATACCAAAGGTCATAGTATGGCTTCCGTTAGAGTCTCCCCCCCCGATTTCGCCGTTGTTAGAATTGTCATCGTTCGAGTTACTACAGCCTGCCATAATTCCTACAATCATAAGCAAGGATAAAACAAGAGCAATGATTTTTTTACATTTCATGTTTTAAACATCTTCTTTTCTACAAAATTTGTCACGTCCGCATTTTTGCCGTTTTATTTTGGTCATTTCAAAACAAAAAGGCCATAGCATTTGCTACGGCCTTTCAAAAACAAACATAATTTAAGCGGCACCAACATCCACCGAAAAGACGCTTTTCTTTGCGGCTGTTGATGAAGTAGAATTATGAGTCTTTCTATCGTCCGTAGAAACTCTCAAAAACAAAGAACAAGTAGGTCTCCTGACTTAGGTTCAACGCCCGCTGCGCCTTCCCAAGGCCAATAGCCTCAGTGACATAATACAGCTTGCTTGCCATCACAGTGACGGGATCGTACCGGATTTTCACCGGTTTCCCTATTAATCCGTTAGGAACTTATTCTCGCGGCAAAAATTGCCGAAATATGACTTTATTTGTATAATACGCTTTTTATGTTAATTTGTCAACAATCTGTGAATAAAAAATTAGCATTTTAATCCTTTTTATGCATTTTTCCAAAAAATTTTGTAATAATTCAGTAAAAATTTCCTATATATTTGTCGCTTTTAATTATATTTTGTTTTAAACCTCTTTATAAAGCGCAATTGAAGTTTATCCGTCTATTTTATCACGTTAAAGACTTGTTAACAGGCAAATATTTTTAGTGGATAGTTTTTACTCTTGACAACTGCGGTCCGGTGGAGTAATATATATTTATTCATACGAACATTTGTTCTCTATGTGG
>CAZNVF010000039.1:0-10603 GCA_964576395.1 uncultured Oscillospiraceae bacterium | reverse complement strand
CGCCTGAGATGAAAGCCCGCCTTAGAGATCCGGAGGTAAAAAGCTATATCGATATTGAAACAGCAAGGTTTGAGGGCGAGGGCAGAATACTTGTTCGCCCATCAGGCACAGAACCGCTTATCAGAATAATGATAGAGGGAAAGGATAAAGAGAAGATAAAAGCCCTTGCGGCAGAGTGCGCTAATACGTTAAAAAACATATTGGAATGAGCGCATTTGCGTTTGACCAAATAAAAACGAGGTAAAAATGAGGTATACAAAGGACTGGAAAGATTACGAGCTGCTGGACTGTTCCGGAGGGGAAAGGCTCGAGCGCTGGGGTAAAGTAATACTTATAAGGCCGGATCCACAGGTAATATGGAATACCCCAAAAAGCCACCCCCTCTGGGCGAAGGCTGACGCAAAATATATTCGTTCAAGCCAGGGGGGCGGCCACTGGGAGTACCATAGGGAGCTTCCTGAGAGCTGGAAAATAAGCTATAAAGACCTTACGTTTAAAATAAGCCCCACGGGGTTTAAACACACCGGGCTTTTCCCGGAACAAGCTGTGAACTGGGATATGATGAGGGAAAAAATAGCAGGTGCCGGAAGGAATATACGTGTGCTGAACCTTTTCGCATATACCGGTGGAGCAAGCCTTGCGGCCGCCGCGGAGGGAGCTTCTGTATGCCATGTAGACGCCGCAAAAGGAATGGTTCACTGGGCAAGGGAAAATGCCGGGCTTTCCGGCCTGGCTGAGCGGCCGGTTCGCTGGATAGTTGACGACTGCGCCAAGTTCGTTGAAAGGGAGATCCGCCGGGGAAGCCTTTACGACGCTGTCATTCTCGACCCGCCCTCTTACGGAAGGGGCCCGGGGGGTGAAGTTTGGAAGCTTGAAGACCAAATATATGGCCTTATTGAGCTTTGCTCCGGCGTTCTGACAGAAAACCCACTCTTCATCCTTCTGAATTCATATACCGCCGGCCTTTCAGCCTCCACAATGGCCTATGTGCTGGGGGCGAACATGAAAAAGTTTGGAGGAAGAGTCTCTGCCGAGGAGATAGGCCTTCCGGTAAGCGCCAGCAAAATGGTGTTGCCATGCGGCTCGTCAGCTATATGGACGGCAGAATAGGGCCGCTGAATTACCCCCGGACGAAACGTGCCGAAACAAAAGGGAGGAGTAGAAAATGAAAGATCCCAAAACGTATCTTATGGGCGACCCGCTACTACATGCGGATATGCTGGACTGCCTTAGCAGCAACGGGGCCGAAGTGCTCTATTCAGAGGAGGACGGTGTCCTGCTCTGTTCAAAGAGCCTCTACCGCGTATCCACAAAAACTGAGGAAACCCTGAAAAAACTCTGTAAGCTCATAACAAGCGAGGGGCATTACGACATTCTTGCCCACCAATTCAAATTTGTTTCGGTAATTTATGAAGAAAAGGGGATTTTTGATCTGCTTCCATGCTGGCAGGCAGTTTACCGCGGAGAAAAACTCCCGGAACCGGAAATAGCTGGAATAAAGTTTAAACCTTTGACCCTTGAGCAGCTGCCTTTCGTCACTGAAAATTACGATAATGACGAAAAATATATTGCAGAACGAATAGAATGCGGCATGTTGGGCGCGTTTGACGGTAAAAAATGCGTAGGGTTTATAGGTATGCATAGCGACGGCTCCATCGGGCTTTTAAAAGTGCTTCCCGCATACCGAAGAAGAGGTATAGGAGAGGGGCTTGAGGCAAGAATGGTGAACAAAGTACTTGCTGAGAGCAGAACGCCTTATGACCATGTTGTTATTGGGAATGACGCTTCAATGAGCCTGCAAAGGAAGCTTGGAATGGAGTTCGCAAAGAACATGGTGGTTTGGCTCTGGAAAAAATAAGCGCCAAAAGTCAAAACAGCAAAACTTATTTTATATATAAGGACGGAAAAATGGCAAAAGAAAAATTTATTGAGGCAAGCAAAATAAGCTTCAGCTACCCAAGCTACGATGATAGCATAATACCGGAACTAGTTCTCGACAATGTGAGCATCAGTATAAAAGAGGGAGAACTCATTGCGGTACTTGGTCATAACGGAAGCGGGAAATCGACTCTTGCAAAGCATTTTAACGCAATACTTGTTCCAACCGAGGGGGAGGTATCTGTAGACGGTATTCCTACCGGGGATGAAACCCGCCTTTATGAGATTCGCCAAGAAGTGGGAATGGTATTCCAGAACCCGGATAACCAGATAGTTGCTACCATTGTTGAAGAGGATGTGGCCTTTGCCCTTGAAAACCTCGGCGTTGAGCCGGCGGAGATCCGCAGAAGGGTGGATGACGCGCTAAAAAAAGTGGGAATGTACGAGTACCGAATGCATGCGCCGGACCAGCTTTCCGGCGGGCAGAAGCAGCGCGTAGCCATAGCGGGAATAATTGCAATGCGCCCAAAATGCGTGGTTCTTGACGAGCCAACCGCAATGCTTGACCCAAAGGGCCGCCGGGAGGTAATGAGCACTATAAAGCAGCTCAATTCCGAAATGGGTATAACAGTTGTGCTTATAACTCACTATATGGATGAGGCGGCAATGTGTGACCGCGTGGTTGTGGTGGACGATGGGAAAATTTTAATGGACTCTTCACCCAGAAAGATATTCGAAAACGTTGAACTGCTCAAAGACCACGGCCTTGACGTGCCCCAGGTGACAGAACTTTGCCATGAGCTTCGCAAAGAAGGCTTTGAACTGCCCCCCTGCGTGCTCACGGAGGAAGAGTGCGTAGCCGCGATTGAAAAAGTTTTGAAGGGCGGTGCTCAAAATGCATGAGGCCATGATAAAAACTGAAGAGCTTTACTATGTATATTCTAAAGATACGCCCTATGAACACGTTGCGCTCGATAATGTAAATATAGAGATAGAAAAAGGCGCTTTTGTAGGACTTATAGGTCATACCGGAAGTGGAAAATCCACCTTAATACAGCACCTGAACGGGCTTTTAAAGCCAACTACTGGCAAAATTTATATTGATGGGGAGGATATTTGGGCAGACCCAAAAGATATTCGACGTTTCCGCTTCAAGGTGGGGCTGGTATTCCAGTACCCGGAGCATCAGCTTTTTGAAGAGACTGTGCGCAAGGATATAGCTTTTGGCCCGCGCAACATGGGTCTTTCAGATGAAGAGGTGGAGCAGCGCGTTTTTGAAGCCGCCCGCATTACCGGCTTACCGGAAGAGTACCTTGAAAAGTCTCCGTTTGAGCTTTCCGGAGGGGAAAAGCGCCGCGTTGCCATTGCGGGAGTGTTAGCAATGCGGCCGCAAGTGCTCATACTTGACGAGCCAACGGCAGGGCTTGACCCCAGGGGCAGGGAGCGCATACTTGCAGAAATAAAGGCCTACCATGAGCGCACCGGTGCAACGGTAATACTCGTTTCACACAGTATGGAGGATGTGGCGCGCTTTGCAAGCCATGTTCTGATAATGGACCATTCTAAGGCCGTAATGTACGGAAAAACAAGGGAAATATTCAGTCGGGTGGAGGAGCTTGTCTCTATCGGGCTCGAGGTGCCGCAAATAAGCCGCGTTTTTGCAAGGCTAAGGGCCGACGGCTTTGCCGTGCCCGAAAGCGTGCTCACTGTGGCGGAAGCAAAGTCAGCGGTGATCTCTCTTCTTGGGAAAGGCGGCGAGGGCTAATGCTTAAAGATATAACTTTTGGCCAGTATTTTCCCGGAAACTCGGTTTTGCACCGCCTGGATCCGCGGATGAAGCTTATACTCACAGTGCTGTATATAATTATACTTTTTCTGGCGGACGGGATGATTCCTCTGCTTTTCAGCGTTTTGCTTGTTATAATGGCATACGCCCTTTCAAAACTTTCGTGGAAGCTGGTGGTACGCTGCATAAAGCCCATACTGCCAATAGTAATTTTTACGGCGGTGCTCAATATTTTCTTCATTGAGGGCGAACCAATCTTTCAGTGGAAATTTATATCCGTTTCAGACCGTGGAGTGCTTACGGCAGCGCTGATGTGCGTCCGTATTGTGAGCCTTATTGCCGGAAGCAGCCTTTTGACCTATACAACAACACCCATTGCCCTGACCGACGGCCTTGAAAGAATTATGAAGCCCCTGAACAAGATCAAAGTGCCAGTGCACGAACTTTCCATGATGATGACAATAGCTTTGCGCTTTATTCCGACCCTCATTGATGAAACCAGCAAAATAATTGCTGCTCAGAAGGCCAGAGGCGCAGATATGGAGTCCGGCAATACCATTCAAAAGGCTAAAGCCCTCGTTCCAATATTGATCCCGCTATTTGTTTCCGCTTTTAGAAGGGCGGATGATCTGGCCCTTGCAATGGAGTGCCGCTGCTACCAAGGGGGCGAGGGGAGAACAAGGCTGAAGCAGCTGAAAATGGCTGGAAGGGACTGGGCAGCCCTTGCGGTAGTTGCTCTGTTTTTTGCAGGGGTGTTGCTGCTCAATGCCTTTGGCCCAGAGGTGCTCAAGCTTTGAGAAATATTCTTTTGACTATTTCATATAAGGGCACGAACTACCACGGATTTCAGGTACAGAAGAATGCCGTTACGGTATGCGAAGCGCTGCAAAACGCCATGGAGACGCTTTTTAAGGAACGCCCGGATGTAAAGGGCTGTTCAAGAACGGACGCCGGGGTGCACGCCAACATGTATTGTGTAAATTTTAAAACTGTAAGTGAGCTTGACTGCGAGCGCATTCGCCGGAGCCTTGACGCCCTTCTGCCGGATGACATTGCGGTGAAAGCCTGTGAAGAGGTGGAAGAGGACTTCCACGCCCGCTATTCATGCAAGGGCAAACGCTATGTTTACAAAATTTGGAATGCACCCTATATGAGCCCATTTTGGCAGGGAATGGCGCTCTATTACCCAAGGCCGATAGATGAAAATTTCCTTGACGCGGTGTGCACCGATTTTATTGGTAAACATGATTTTTCCGGCTTTGCCGGCGCAAAAAATAAGCAGGAGGATTCCACCCGGGAAATATATAATTGCCAGGTAGAAAGACAAGATGAGCTTGTCACCTTTTCAGTTGTCGGCGACGGCTTTCTATATAATATGGTGAGAATAATGGTGGGCACCCTTTTGGGAATAAACGAGGGAAAGCTTGAGCCGGACGTGATAACGGAGATACTTGAAACCGGCGACCGTTCCAAAGCGGGCAAAACCGCCCGCCCCGAAGGGCTTTATCTTGACTATATTTATTATGATAAGGACTGTGACTGAGCAATGCAGAAAGATTTTGTAACAAACGAACTTCCAGAAAAGGAAACTGCGGTTGCGCTGGGGGTATTTGACGGGGTGCACCGTGGGCACAGGGCCGTTCTTAAAGAGGCCGCCTTCGGGGGCGGGCTTGAGCCTTGGGTTTTCACATTTTCTGAAAGGAGCATGCCCACAGGAAAAAAGGGCGCGAAGCGCCTTGAGCCGCCCCAACTTAAATTCAGCATTATGAAACAGTGTGGAATAGCGCATGTTTATGCGCCGGATTTTGATAGTGTAAAGGATCTTTCCGGAGAGGATTTTGTAAGAGATATTTTGGTGCGAAGGCTGAAATGCAAAAAGGTCGTCTGCGGAACGGATTTCCGTTTTGGAAGCAAAGCTGCCTGCGGGGCCCAGCAAATGAGGGAACTTTGCCAGAAATATGGCATAGAGTGCTGTTTTGTTGATAAAATATTTGACGGGGGCGCAGTGGTCAGTTCCACCAGAATAAGGGCCGCGGCGGAGCGTGGCGATATGGAAACTGTTTTCCGCCTTGCAGGGTACCCATTCTGCATAGAAAAAGAGATAGTGGGCGGCAGGCGCCTTGGCCGCAAATTTGACCTTCCCACCATGAACCAGGTATTTGACGAGGGGTATGTGATACCAAGGTTCGGCGTTTATGTGTCAGCAGCATATATTGATGGGGTGCTCTACCCTGCTGTAACTAACGTTGGGGTGAAACCCACTGTTTCTACCGAAAAGCTTCCCGGGGCGGAAACAAATGTAATAGGTTTTTCCGGCGACCTTTACGGCAAGAACGTTTTTGTGTTTCTTCTGAATTTTGTTCGGGACGAAATGGTTTTTCAAAGCCGCGATGAGCTTTTTGCGCGTATAGCCTATGACCGCGCTAATGCCGAAGCCGGAGCAAACAGGTGGATAAAAGAATACGGACAAGCAACCATTGAGATACTTGGTATATAGCTTAAAATGAAGCAAAAGCACAAAACACAACGCCATGTTTGGCCTTAGTTTTAGCTGTTTGTGCCGCCGACAGGCGTTTGCTTTGCTTAAAAAATTTTTAATACACCCTTTACAATTTTGTACTATTATGGTATAATAATAAAACTGACTATAGGTCAGGCTGTATAACTCATTCTCGGAAAAGGGTCAGTGCGCAGGGTGCGTGAACATCCGATTGCGTGTGCCTCAAAAAGTCGCCCTTTTCTGTGAGCGAGCCAAATTTTTAAATGAGGTGAATTTTATCATGATGAGAAAAGAAGAGAAAACCGCGGTTATTGAAGCTAACCGCATTCACGAAACCGATACCGGTTCCCCGGAGGTGCAGATCGCTATTCTTACCAAAAGAATTTCCGACCTTACCGAGCACCTTAAAGTGCATAAAAAGGATAACCATTCCCGCCGCGGCCTTTTTAAGATGGTAGGCCAGAGAAGGAACCTTCTCAACTACCTCAAGAAGAAAGATATCGAAAGATATCGTGCCATTGTTGAAAAGCTCGGTATCCGTAAATAATCCTGTCAATTCAAAGTCAGGCGGAAAATTTATTTCCGCCTGACTTTATTGAGTTTTATAAGTTAATGATAAAAACGGCAAAAACCGCGAAAGTCGGAAATAAGCAGTTAATCGAGGGGCCAAGCCTTTGACCTTTGGATTTATTGTTTATTCCCGCCTTTACTTCGGTTTTGCCGTGTACAAAATCAAAACGGAGGTATTTTTATGTTTGAAAATTACAGAGTTTTTGAAACTGAATTTGCCGGCAGAAAAATTACTTTTGAAACCGGAAAAATGTGCTGCCTTGCCAATGCTTCCATTATGGTAAGGTACGGTGAGACCGCGGTCCTTTGCAATGTGACCGCCAGTAAGACCCCAAGAGAGGGTATAGACTATTTTCCTCTTTCCGTAGACTTTGACGAGAAACTCTATTCCGTCGGTAAAATTCCGGGTTCTTTTCCAAGAAGGGAAGGCCGCCCCACTGACAGAGCCATTCTTGACAGCAGGGTTGTGGACCGTCCGATGCGCCCCCTTTTCCCTAAAGATATGAGGAACGATTGCTCGGTGGTAATGTCGGCCATGTCCGTTGACCCGGATTACCCTTACGTCATCTGCGGAATGCTCGGCGCTTCTATGGCTGTGGCTGTTTCCGATATTCCGTGGAATGGGCCGATAGCCGGCTGCCAAGTAGCCCTTGTTGATGGCGAAATCATACTCAACCCCACTGCCGAACAGGAGGAGAAATCAGATCTTCACTTAATTGTTAGCTCCACTGACAAAAAAGTTGTCATGATTGAAGCCGGAGCTAACGAGGTTGATAACGCAACCATGCTCAAAGCCATTATGACCGCTCATGAAGAGAACGTAAAAATGGTAAACTTCATCAACAGCGTAGTTGCTGAAATTGGCAAACCAAAATTTGAATATCAGAAGATTGAAGTTCCGGAAGAGATGTTTGAGGCCATTAAAGAGTTTGCTATTGATGATGTAAGAGCCGCCCTAGATACTGATGACAAGAACGTCCGCGATGCCGCTCTTCAGCCTGTTATCACCGCTGTTCACGAAAAATTCGACGAAATTTACCCCGACGATATCCTTAAGATTGACGAGGCTATCTATAAACTTCAGAAATATGTCGTAAGACGCTGGCTAATTGACGATGGTAAGCGTGTAGACGGCCGTGCTCTTGACGAAATTCGCCCGCTTGCTGCTGAGGTTGGCCTTCTTCCCAGGGTTCACGGTTCCGGTATGTTCACCCGCGGCCAAACTCAGGTGCTTACCACCGCAACCCTTGGCCTTGTTTCGGAGGCGCAAGAGCTTGACGGCATTGACGGTGTGACTAGCAAACGCTATATACATCAGTACAACATGCCTTCTTACTCCGTTGGAGAGACCAGACCGTCCCGCGGCCCGGGCAGACGTGAGATAGGTCATGGCGCTCTTGCCGAAAGAGCGCTTGAGCCCGTCATCCCATCTGTGGACGAGTTTCCCTATGCAATAAGAACTGTTTCAGAGGTTCTTTCTTCAAACGGCTCCACCAGCCAGGGCGCCATCTGCGGCTCCACCCTTGCCCTTATGGACGCGGGCGTCCCGATTAAAAAACCTGTTGCGGGTATTTCCTGCGGACTGATTACCGAGGGCGACCGCTGGATGACGATGGTAGATATTCAGGGCCTTGAGGACTTCTTTGGCGATATGGACTTTAAAGTTGCAGGCACTCACGACGGCATTACTGCCATTCAGATGGATCTCAAATGCGACGGCCTTACGCCTGAAATCATTAAAGATGCTCTTGATAAGACCGAGAAAGCCCGTTTCTATATTCTTGACGAGATAATGGCTCCCGCCATTGCCGAACCAAGAAAGGAACTTTCCAAATACGCTCCTAAAATGCTTACCATGCTCATTGATGTGGATAAAATTCGTGATGTCATTGGCTCCGGCGGTAAAACCATTCAGAAGATCTGCGCTGAGTGCGACGTAAAGATAGATATTGAAGAGGACGGGCATGTGTTCGTTTCATCTACTGATATTGACAATGTCAGAAGAGCAATTCAGGTCATCCAGACCATTACCATGGACCCGGAGGTTGGCGCTATTTATAAAGGCAAAGTTACAAGGCTTATGCAGTTCGGCGCTTTTGTGGAAATTGCCCCTGGCAAAGAGGGCCTTTGTCACATTTCTAAACTTGACAGCAAACGCGTTGAAAAAGTCGAGGACGTTGTAAAACCAGGCGACGAAGTCGTTGTAAAAGTGATCGAAATAGATCAGCAGGGCAGAATCAATCTTTCAAGAAAAGATGCCCTTGCGGATATTGCGGCAAGGCAGAAACGCAAAGAAAAGGAATAATTCTTAGAATAAAAAGGCGCCCGAAAGGGCGCTTTTTGCTTTTATAAATAATGGCTGATTATTCATATTTTTGTGGGTTCCAAGGCAGAGAACCTTTTGCAAGCAAGCTCGCGCCGAATTTCCGGCCCTTTGTCCTTGGTACCGAATATAACCCGTGGCAGTCAGTAATAGTAGCGATTTGGTGGTGCTGAAAAGAACGTGGGCGGAAAGAGTACCTGCCTGACATCTCAGCGCAAAGCTACTTGGCTGCGGGGGAACCCCAAAGTAAAAAATTCCGGAAGTATCAGCGGATTATGAAACAGATATGATTTTTTTGAGCGGTTATTTGCAAATGCTGCATGGGGTAGTTCTGAAAAAAAATATAGTAACCGGATTTCACAAAAAATGGACACCTATTTTAACATATTTACCTCTGACGGTATTCCTCATTAACACAGGAAAACGCACTATAATCAAAAACTGTATAATTATTTTTACGTATAGCAACGGCACTGCCGCTGACCTTCTTAATATATAACAAATTAACCGTCAGGCTTGCTTTTTCCCAGAAAAAAATTTTACCTGCATCTAAGGAATAGCTATACCCTTTCGCCATTTCTTAAAAAAATTTTGTGTTCTTTTATCTCAGATGACACAAAGCCATGCGTCTCTATCAGTTTTTTGGACATATGACGCACAGTTTAATATACAGAAAATGTTTGTTGCTGACCGTTTGCATTTTGATCAATGGAGCTCTCTTAATCTCCGGCGTCGTTCGCTACACAGCGATAAAGTAAAAACTATTACTGTGACCGACGCCAATTTTTTAGTGTATGTTTCAACTTTCAAAATGCTTGGTTCGAACTTTCATATCCAAATTGGCGTCGGTTATCTACATTCTGCTGACCCTGGGAACCTGTTGAACATCACATCGGAATCGCTTCTTCACTTTTTAATTTTATGGTAGCTCTAAACTGTAAGCAAATGATGCATTTCTTTTTTACAAAAAGCTTAAGCTTTTAAGGGGCTGGGCTTTTCGGACCATTTCAAGCCGTTTTTTCTGCACTGTTTAACGGGTTCCATTTTCCTCTCGCATAGTGGATAATAAACATGGTAAATAAAAACAGATTGTGCATTATCATAAATGCCCATGCATAGGTAAGCCCGAATCCCAACATTTGGGTGGAAATGTATGTGCCTACTATCCGTATTCCCCACATGCCTATTATATTAAAAGCAAAAGGCACCACTGTATTTCCAACTCCCTGCATCATGCCCTCTATTATTATAGACACCCCATAGAATGGCTCTGATACTGCCACCATTCTGAGCACCGTGGCCCCAAGCGCAATAACCTGTGTATCTTTCGAAAACAATCTCATCATATATGGAGCAAAAGCAAACAGAAGTCCGCCAGAAATTATCATCAACAGCACTTCTATAAGTATGTTCATCTTTGCAAGGTCTTTCATACGCTGTTTATTCCGAGCACCGAATGCATTGCCTGCAAGAGTGGCCGCCGCTGTCTGCATTCCAAAACCCGGTACATAGAAGAGAGATTCCACTGTATTGGCAATGGTGTGGG
>CAZNVF010000038.1:0-10838 GCA_964576395.1 uncultured Oscillospiraceae bacterium | reverse complement strand
TATTTTGTGCTTATATATTGCAAGATTGGACAGATTTTGGACAAAAGTCCTTTTTATATTTTCAATAATTTGCTTGCTCTGCCGGCCTTTATCATGTCAAATTTAATTTCCTTTTCAAAATCCAACTGTCAAGGAATAATAGACCTGCGCAACAAAGAAGAACTATAATGTCAGCTACGGCGAAAGCAAAATTTAAGGAACCTGTTAAGCCAAAAGGTTCAAAAAATTGTACTATTTTTTGAATAAATGAATAGTTCCTTTCAAAAAAGGAAGTCAAAAATATCATCGCGATAATGGCTATCACCTGAAGTATGCCTTGAATGCCAATATATGTCGCTACAGAGGCGATAAACTTATGGGAATTAAAGAGCTGGCCTATGCACATGCAAAGATAAAAGAATAAAAAAGTCATTGTAAGGTTTGCAATAATACAAATTATAAAGAGTAAAAATGCGCAGAAGTCTCCAAAAGTCATTTCTGAAAACATTTTCCAGAGGTCCGGTAAACACTCGCTGAAAAAGGCGGGAACAATGGTGAAAATTCCAAGTATGCAACTTCCAACGAACCATGTAATAGCGGGAATGAGTTTTGCCAAAATATTTTTCTCAACACTCACAGGTAGAGTGAACATAAGGTAGCCCTCGTTCCCAAGCAGGTTTTTATAAAATCTCATGATGATCACAATGACTGTTGTGATGGCAAGCGCAAAGGCAAGAAGCACATAGATAGAAATGGAAAGGGTTAGAAGGGTGGAATATATTTTTCCGGTATTAATGCCAGCCAGCGCGGCATTTGCGTTTTTGCCAAGAAGACGGAAAATATATGAGAAACAGGATACAATAATAAGCATAGCATATATTGGTAAAAAGTAGATGGCTGTTGCTCGATATTCATACTTTAAAAGTTTGCTCAGCATCTGAACACCTCCCTGAATACGCCGTCAAGAGATTTTCCGCTCTCCATGCGTATATGGTCACAGTTGTCAAAAATCGCGATTTCACCGTCGCGGAGAAAAATGGCCTCATCAAGAATATTTTCAATTTCCATAATAAGATGAGTGGAAATAATAATAGCTGCGTTTTCATTATAATTTCCTATGATAGTGTTGATAATATATTCTCGTGCGGCCGGGTCCACACCGCCTATAGGTTCGTCCAAAACGTAAAGATCAGCTTTGCGTGCCATAACAAGTATAAGCTGAATTTTTTCTTGGGTACCTTTTGAAAGTGTCTTGAGCCTTACGTGCTCATCAATTCCAAGGTCATTTACAAGTTTGCGGGCAAGTTCCCTGTCAAAGTTGGAATAGAACTCGCCAAACATAGTTACAAGGTCGGAAACTTTCATCCAGTCATTTAGGTAGCTTTTATCGGGAAGATATGCAACTGATAACTTGCTTTCAATGCCGATCTCTTTCCCATTTATTCTTATTTCGCCGCTACTGGGCTGAATAAGGCCGGATATAAGTTTTATAAAAGTAGTTTTACCACTTCCATTAGGGCCTAAAAGACCGATTATTTTACCGCGATAAAGGGAAAGGTTTATTCCTTTTAGAGCGGTTTTGCTTCCAAAATTCTTTGAAAGTTCACGTGTTTCAAGAAGAACGGGGTTTTGTTCCAAATTATTTCACCTCTTTCATCTCATTTGCCATGGCAATAGCCTCTTCGGCAGAAAAGCCAAGTTCCGCCATGGCAGAGAAAAATTTCGATATGTTTGCTTTGGCAAGTTCTTTTTTTGAGCTCTCAATAAATGACAACTCGTTTGTTACAAATCTTCCGCTTGTTCGCTCGGAATAAATAAGTCCGCCTGACTCAAGAGTTGCAAGGGCTCTTTGCATGGTGTTTGGGTTAACGGCGGCTTCCGCAGCAAGCTCTCTTACCGAAGGGAGGCGCGACCCCGGCTCATATTCTCCTGTAATTATTCTGTGGACTATTTTGTCAATAAGCTGAAGATGTATTGGCTTACCATTTTCAAAATCCCAGCCCGTAATATCACCACCTCATAGTATTATTGTATTAATTAACTAACACAATAATACTATTTTCTTCATTTGTCAATACTTTTTGAAAAAATTTTGTCGCGTTTTATTGACCCTTGCGTAACGTAATAGTTATGAGTATGAAAACACTAAAAGAAGTATCCAATGCAGCGGGTATAAGTGCGCGTACACTCCACCATTATGATGAAATAGGGATTTTAAAGCCATCTGCAGTAACCGAGGCAGGGTACCGCCTTTACGATGAAAAAGCCTTAAGCCGCCTTAGGGATATTCTTTTGTTCCGCGAATTGAGGTTCTCTTTAAAAGATATAAAAAAGATATTGGACAGCCCTAGATTTGATAGGAATAAGGCCATTGAGCAGCAAATACATCTGTTTACGCTTCAATATGAACGTATGGGTAAAATTATTGCCTATGCTCAAAAGATACAAAAGGAGGGAGAAGAATATATGTGCTTTGATGTTTTTGACATTAAAGGAATTGAAAAATATAAAGAGGAAACTAGGAATAAGTGGGGGGATACTGAGCCATATCGTGAGTTTCTTGAAAAAGAAACAGCAGGTAAAGATTTTATTGGATCTGCTAAGGGCCTGACGGATATTTTTAAAGAGCTTGGTGCTTTAACGGAACTTCCACCGGAAAACCCGAAAGTCCAGGAAGAAATAGGAGAACTTAAAAAATTTATAACAGAAAATTACTATACCTGCACTGATGATATTCTGAAAGGGCTTGGCAGCATTTATGTGAATGATGAGCGTTTTCAAAAAAATATTGACGCTGACGGCGGCATTGGAACCGCAAAATTTGTAGGCAGAGCTATATCATTTTATTGTAAGAAATGACATTGTATTTAATATAAATATTGAATCTCATCCAAGTAGAGCAACACGCCATTATGGGTTCGTGCCGGTAATAATCTACAAGATGTCCGAAAGACTAACAGCGGTAGCGTTCGACCGGTGAGCGGAATGGTTGGTGCACCTGGCAATTTTGCCATTGTGATTTTGCCTACGCCGGAGGAGCTGTAAAGGATTAGGTTTTCCTTTCCCGGTGTTTTTAATTTTTAATAAATATAAATAACAAAAAGTGGCTTCCATAAAAGAAGCCACTTTTTGTTGTGACCGGAAAATAAGCCGGGTTCTGTAATGACGACAATCTATCTTCGCCGCCGGTTGCCCGTGCGGCTTAAATGCCACCTTTGCGGAGGGGGCCGGGCAGGCCCCTTATCTCCTGTACGGTGTTGCTCCGGGTAGGGTTTACAGGCCCTCTATGTTACCATAGAGGGCGGTGAGCTCTTACCTCGCCTTTCCACCCTTACCGCAAAATGCGGCGGTATATCTCTGTTGCACTTTCCCTAGGGTCGCCCCCGGCTGCCGTTAGCAGTTACCCTTGCCCTTGGAGCCCGGACTTTCCTCGCATGCATCCTTTCGGAACAGCACTCGCTGCCGTCCTTTCCGCTCACAATTAATAATTATAAACTATATAAGCGATTATGTCAAACGGGCTTTTTGGCAAAAATGAATAGAACCATGTCAAACATGATCGAAAATACGAGAATAAAATTTGAATTTTTAAAAATTAAAACTTGTATTTTTGAACAAAATAGCATATAATAAATTACGGTATTTGACAAACGCTTGTTTCAAAAATTCAAATTGCTTTTCAATGGGGGATTTTTTATGGCATTTAAAAGCGAATATCTCGAAAAGGTTTATGAAGGTGTTGAAAAACGAAACCCAGGAGAGAAAGAATTTCTCCAGGCGGTGAAAGAAGTATTTACCTCTCTTGAACCGGTGATAGAGAGGGACCAAAAGTATGAAAAGTGGGGCGTTATGGAGAGAATATCTGAACCTGAACGCTTTATTCAGTTTCGCGTTGCATGGGTGGATGACAGCGGCAAAGTGCAGGTCAACCGCGGCTACCGCGTTCAGTTTAATTCCGCTATTGGTCCATATAAAGGCGGTCTGCGTTTTCATCCGTCGGTTAATGCTTCAATAATAAAATTCCTTGGCTTTGAACAAACTTTTAAAAACAGCCTCACAGGACTTCCCATGGGCGGCGGAAAGGGAGGCAGTGACTTTGACCCCCGCGGCAAATCGGATATGGAAATAATGCGTTTTTGCCAGAGCTTTATGACCGAACTGCAGCGCCACATCGGTGCCGATACAGACATCCCTGCCGGAGATATCGGCGTTGGCGGCAGGGAAGTGGGCTACCTTTTCGGCCAATATAAGCGTCTTCGCAATGAATTTACCGGAACTCTTACGGGAAAAGGCATTTCTTTTGGCGGCAGTCTTGTAAGGACAGAAGCCACCGGTTTTGGTCTTTGTTATTTTGTAAGGGAGATGCTCGCTTATAAGGGAGAGAGCTTCAGCGGAAAACGGGTGCTCATTTCCGGTGCTGGTAACGTTGCAATTTATGCCTGCAAAAAGGCCGCTGAACTTGGTGGAACGGTTGTTGCGATGAGCAATAGCAGAGGATATATTGTAGATGAAGGCGGTATAGACTATCGCATATTGGAAAAACTTTATGACCGCCGTGCTCCAATCTCTGAGTATGTAAATGAAGCACCTACAGCAAAATATATTGATGGCTGCAGAAATATGTGGTTCAATGTCAAAGCGGATGTTATTCTTCCTTGTGCGACCCAGAATGAGATAGACGAAAAAGCCGCAAAAGCCATTGTGGAAAACGGTGCCATAGCCGTTGCCGAGGGCGCAAATATGCCAAATACCCCTGAAGCAATAGCAATTTATAAAAGGGCAGGTGTGCTCTATGCTCCAGGCAAAGCCTCCAATGCAGGCGGCGTAGCTACATCCGGGCTTGAGATGTGTCAAAACAGTGCACGCCTTGGCTGGAGTTTTGAAAAAGTTGATAAATACCTTGATGACATAATGAAAAATATCTATAAGAGCTGTGTAGAAGCTGCTGAGGAATATGGACTTGGTCACGACCTTGAAGCCGGAGCAAATATTGCAGGCTTTAAAAAAGTTGCGGACGCAATGATTGCCGAAGGCATATCATATTGATTGTTTTCTCTCTGATTTTATAAAATGCAAAAGCGGTGTGGCGAAAGCTGCATCGCTTTTGTATTTGTATATATCTTATAAATTTATATAAAACCGTTTTATACAAAAATATTTTTCGCCATTTTTCAGCAAATTATATTTTTAAATGAAGAAAAAAAACAAACTTTGAAAAAATAAATTTGTCTTATAACTAAAAAATGGCCTAAAACAGGAACAAACAGGTGATAATGTACTAATATTACAAGATTTATTTGTGCACTTTAGCAACATTCAAAAGATTGAATAATATTTTAATTTAGGATAAAATATTAACGCTGCGGTAAAACAGTGCTTAAACACTGATAATGATAATATGTATATATACATAAATTTAAAAAACTCAATCAGGAGGAACAAAATTTATGTCAACAATTAAAGTAAATTATGAAGTGACCAACAAAATTATGGACAACAGACTTTTTGGAAGTGGAGAAGTATACGGAATTAAAGGTATAGATATGTCAACTGGCGATACCTTTGAGGCCGAAAGAGTCTCTTTTGATAAAGTGTTTACAGAAAAGATAGTTTCAATTTTAACGGATAACCAAGTCTCTGTATTGCATGCAAAGGATGTAATAAAGGATCTGATAGCGGATACCGTATGCAATAAATAAAATCTTTTTTAATGCTATATAGCCTGTACAGTAAATGGGTGCTTTTTACATTCGCAATCTGTAATAGGAATGGCTGATTTCGCCCCATTCGCTTGGTAATCAAAAAGGGCCAGTGTTTTTACACTGACCCTTTTTCAATTCACAAAACATGACAGAATATGTTATATAAGTGGAGTTAATTTATCTGGGCTACTTGTTATTCCATCCAGTTTTGCAGTTAACTCTTTATGCAATTGAAGATATTTTTGAGAAAATTTTTCATCTTATTCTTTAGTTCTTCAAAGTATTCCAAACAAGCTCTGCTTAACTGCCACGTTGCTGAAATGAATATAATCGTTATATCCACTGATAATGTTAAACTGCTTTAATGCATTTTCCAAACAATGTGCAGTGAATGCCCTATGTTCTTCAGACCTTCTATAAACTATGACTTTCAACCTCTTCACAATATTTTGCAACATACCATTTATGCCCTTAATGACATCAACTGTGTTTCCGGATAGATCTTTTCACAAACGTTCTAAAACAGATTTCCTTTTTCAAACCGCTGAAAAGTCAGATATTTGGTCTAAATTGTGATTTTAAGCTAGTTCTTGAAGCGGTAGTTCACTTTTTGCGAAAGAAAGCAATCTCAAAAATTTTCTTTTTTGGGATCATAATGAATACCATGGCAAATAACCACAAACCTCTCAAAACTGAAAAAAATTTTTTCATTCGGGCAGTATTATTCTCAATTCTCAGAAAATTTGCAGTAATAGTTTTATTTATGCTTAATTTATAAGCGTGCTTATCACCTCAAAATATATGATAAGTCGATCTTCGAGAAGATGGTTAATACTTTTTGTTGCCAAGCAAAGTGAAGCAAAAAAACGGTGCGAAAAACACCGTTTTTTCTATCATATATTTTTTATTCGATCTATAACGAGGGAAGCGACAATGCCTATAAGAATTCCAGAAATAGTTCCGGATACAGCTAATACGGGAAGATAAGAGGCAATTTGCTCTGTTCCCATAATTATAATCGCCATAGCGATCTGCCCTACGTTGTGCATTATGGCACCGGTGATGCTCACGCCGACGACCGAGAATTTGTCTGCTTTTTTGAGCAAAAACATCACAAGAAGAGAGAGCACTGCTCCTGCAATACTGTAAGTCATAGCCATAATATTTCCAAAAAGAAGTGAAACAAGAAACACGCGAACAATGGAAACAATACAGGCGTCAGCAAAGCTCATTTTATAAAGCACAAAAATTATTACAATATTGGCCAGTCCCATTTTAATTCCAGGAACAGCAAAATTTAAAGGGAATAAACTTTCAATGTAAGACATTATCATTGCCAAAGCAACGGTAATTCCGAGAAATGCAACTCTTTTTATCTTCATAACTTATCATGACACAAAATCAATTTCTGTTTCACCTGAACCAACTATTTTGATAACGGTTTTATTCGGAAGGCAGGTTATAGTCTCGCCTGTGCGGTCAATAGAATGTTGATTGACACAGATCTTATCTGGGCAAGAGGCTTCGATAACATCGGCGGCACCATCCTTTATAACAAGTATGTTATATCCTCCGTTTTCGCTTTCAAGACGAATCTCTGCATCCTTATTTAGAGGGTACTTTGCTGTTTCCTCTCCATTTACGATAACAACGGCGTAAGCACCGTCCTCTTTTGAAAGTTCAATAACAAACCAAAATACGCAGGCCACCAATAGAACAACTGCGATTAGGAGTATATCGTTTCGAATTTTATTATTTTTAAAAAGTTTCATATAAAATCTGCAATCGGCACGCTGCTTAAAGGCGGCGTGCCGATTTTCCTTATAAATATTGGCTCAGATCTTGTGAAGTTCAAGGCAGCCCACAGGACAGCCTTCAACGCAAATGCCGCAACCTGTACATTTATCGTAATCAATAACAGCAAGATTATTCACAACGGTAATCGCTTCGGATGGGCAGTTCCTTTGGCATTTCATGCAGCCAATGCATCCATTTTTGCACTCTTTGCGAACAACAGCTCCCTTTTCGTGGTTGGAGCAGGTAATGACTGCCTGCTCAGTTTTTGGAACAAGGGAAATAAGGCCGTTGGGACACTCTTTGGTGCAAAGACCGCAGGCGATACATGTTCTTGGATCAACATGAGCAAGGCCATTTTCAATGCAGATGGCACCAACAGGGCAAACCTTTGCGCAGTCACCGCAGCCAAGGCAACCGGCACTGCAGGCACCCTTGCCACCGTAAAGCATTTTTGCGGCAGCGCAGGAGCTTATACCTTGGTATTCCGCCTTTTCGCCGTTGTGGAAGCAGTCCCCGCCACAATGAACGAACGCAACAACAGGTGCCATTTCTTCGGCTTCCACACCAAGAATGGCAGACACTTGTTTTGCAACATCAGGTCCACCTGGGCGGCAAAGGTTTGTAGGTACACCATTATTTTCTGTAACAGCTTTTGCATATGCGTCGCAGCCAGAATATCCGCAGGCTCCGCAGTTTGCACCGGGGAGGCAATCACGAACGGCTGCCTCTTTTTCATTCACTTTGGTGCCCATAACAATGGAGGCAAAAACAAGCAGAAGTGAAGCTAAAAGACCTATTGCAGCAACAAGAATAGCAGCACTTATAATAACATCTACCATAATTTGGACACCTCCTTATGCGAAAATTCCTTCAACAACACCGCCGAAGCCATAAAATGCAACGGAGACGATTGAAGCGGCAATCAGTGTGATCGGAATGCCTTTAAAACATTCAGGAGCATTGGAATCCTCAAGACGGCTTCTTACACCTGCGAAAAGCACCATTGCAAGAAGAAAACCTAGGCCGCAGCCAAAGGAGCTTACCATAGATTCAATAAAGCCGTATCCATCACTTATATTGTTGATGGTCACGCCAAGAACAGCGCAGTTTGTTGTAATAAGAGGAAGATATACGCCAAGGGATTTATAAAGCCCGGGTATATATTTTTTAAGAGCTATTTCAACAAACTGAACAAGGGCAGCAATAACAAGAATGAATACAATCGTCTGAAGGTAGCCAAGCCCTTTAGGGTCGAGAAGATAGGTCTGAATGGGCCAAGTTGCTGCGGTAGCAACAAGCATTACAAAAATTACAGCTATGCCCATTCCGGTTGCTTGATCAGTCTTTTTAGAAACGCCAAGGAAAGGACAGATCCCAAGAAATTTGCTGAGAACATAGTTGTTGACCAACACGGAGGACATAAGAATGATAATGAGCTCTTTAAGCATTGTTTCCTTCCTCCTTTACCTCATTTTCACAACAAAGTTTGCCACAGGCAGAAGCATTGGGGCAGCCTTCGCACGAAAAATCTTTCTTTGCTGGAACTTTGCCAGAAGTAAGCTTGTTCACAAGTGCAATAAGAATTCCAAAAGCAAGGAATCCACCTGGAGCAGCGGTCATAAGAGAGAAATTGTAATCTTTAAGAACGGGAATTTCCATTCCAGCCCAAGTTCCCGCACCAAGAATCTCACGCATGGACGCCATAAGAACAAGAGCTAAAGTGAAACCTACGCCCATTCCAAGTCCATCCAGGGCAGAATCAAAAATATTGTTCTTGCGGGCAAACATTTCTGCACGGCCAAGAATAATGCAGTTGACAACTATAAGTGCAAGGTATACACCAAGCATGTTATAAAGGTCGGAAAGATATGCCTGCATGAGCATTTGAACAACACTCACAAATCCGGCGATAACTACTATGTAGCAAGGGATTCTTACCTTATCTGGGATTACTTTGCGAAGTGCAGAAATGGCAATATTTGAACACACAAGAACTGCCATAGCGGCAACGCCCATAGCAAAGGCGGAAATTACGCTGGAGGTAGTTGCAAGAGTGGGGCAGGTGCCAAGAAGAAGCACAAGAACAGGGTTCTCTTTAACAATGCCCTTAAGGAAGATAGCTGTCTTTTTCATCAGTTAACCGCCCCCTTTATAGAATTAAATACTTCAAACGACGAATGGAAAGAGTTTTGAACAGCATTTGCGGTTATAGTTGCACCGGAAACGAGGGTCATATCGTCGGAGAAAGTCTCAGCAGTAAGCCCGATGAACTGCTTCTTATAAGCTGTTTCATCGCTGAGTTGGTGATCGCTGTAATATTCTCCATAAAGTATAAGATCTGACAGGACTTTGAAAAGAACAACTTCACCATTATCATTAAGAACAGTGAGCATTTTCATAGCTTCATCACCAAAACCAAGAGGCCGCGTAATGATGATGTACTGTGTTTCACCCTCTACATCGGCAGTAAATGCCGCGGTCACACAGGAAAAAGAGCCCGTAGCTTCGACAGGGACCACTTCAGCACCCTCACCAATGGCGCTTTGTACGTTTGCAAGGTCAGAATCGAGATTTTCACTTGCAATAGGAGCAAAAGCAGCCTTAGCGGCTTCCACAGCGTTAACCTCAGTCTCAGTAATGTCATTTCCTTCAAGGTCAAAACCTTTTGCTTCGCCAAAGGCATTAACACCTATAACGACTGTGCCACTCTGACCTGATACAACAAAGATATAACCGCAGTTATTAACAGCTTTATATGCGGCAATAACAGGAGAAGATGCACCATCAACAGCCTCAACAATACAGTTGCCAAGGGCATTTGTACAGCCGGGAAGAGCAAGAGGCATAACTTCGCCGATAAGCTGTTCTTCGCTTTTCTGCCCTTCTTCAACAAGTCCGCTTTCAGTAAGAACAGTAAAGGCGTCAGAAATTGCATTTTTAAAAGCTGAAGAAGAATATGTTACACCGGCAACGGTATCCGCTCCACTAAGTGTGGAGTCTTGCCCTATGTAGGTTTCAGGATAGTCAGCACCAAAATCTTTTGATTCAAAGTAGCTGGTAAGAGAGATTCCAGAGATTTTGCCGTCAGCGGTAAAACCGACCGTTATACCCATCTCGTCAGAGCTGTACTGAGAGGTGGTACCGAGTATGGCAACATATCCAAGGCCGGAGGTTTCCTTGTAAAGATTCTTTACAGTTGCAGGAGAATCTTCAGGGAGAGGTATTTCCTCAAAGCCGGAAGCTTCTGGCATTACGATTGTAAGCGATTCGTTGGCGGCGTTTGCTTTTTGTTCTTCAATTATAGGAGCCGTATAGAAGTTGGTAACAGCAAGAATAGCGGCGACAACAAGACAAATAGCT
>CAZNVF010000037.1:942-11215 GCA_964576395.1 uncultured Oscillospiraceae bacterium | reverse complement strand
CCTGCGGAAATGCCCGTAAATCAAGCATTTTTCGGGATAATCAATTTATTTCTTTTGAATTAAAATAAAAATCAATTTTGGCCATCACAATTTCTTCACTTTTTATAATACTTGCCGGGCGTCACCCAATTATCTATATCTGTGTGCTTTTTCAAAAACCGGCTTTTGCCCCATTCCTTTTTTGCTGACTTTCAGCAAGCCGTCGCGAAATAAATATTTTTTTCAGGAAAAAAACTTTGAAAATTCCCTTAATAACGCGCTTTTTGCCGCAGACAAGGTCAGAGTAAACAGCCTTTTTCCGCTGTTTATTTGTCCTTGACAAAAAGCGGTTAAAACGATATCATTTTATTGACATCGGCGATAAATAGCAGCCTGTTCAGACTCGGTTTTTTTTACCGATTATTTTTTTATTGCTGTATTAAATATGAATAATAAAATTACCATACCATTGCTTTACATCGATAAAAATCTACAGCTTTTCGGCGGGTTTTTATTTTATATTTTATGACTTGAGGAAAAAATATGTTCATTATGGGGCTGCAAAAGCTTACCCTTCTGGACTATCCAGGAAAGGTTGCCTGCACCGTTTTTGTTGGCGGATGCAACTTCCGCTGCCCGTTTTGCCATAACGCTCCCCTTGTTTTGCCTGAACCTGCTTTTGGCAGTTTAAGCAGGGAAGAAGTTCTGGCTTTTCTTAAAAAGCGGGCTGGGATTCTTGACGGCGTTGCCGTCACCGGTGGCGAACCGCTTTTACATAAGGATATCGGCTCTTTTTTGGAAGAAGTGCGCTCCCTTGGCTACAAAATAAAGCTCGACACCAACGGCTCTTTTCCTGACAGGCTTATGGAAATAGTGGATGCCGGACTTGTTGACCGGGTCGCTATGGATATTAAAAATTCGCCCGCTCTTTACGGAGCGACTGCGGGCGTTCCTGATTTTGATATTGGGCCCGTGGAAAAATCTAAAAATTTTCTTCTTGAAGGAAAAGTGGATTACGAATTTCGCACCACCGTGGTCAGAGGCCTGCATACTGAGGAAAGCCTTATTGAAGCCGCAAAGTGGATAAGCGGAACCAAAGAATATTATTTGCAGCAGTTTAAAGATTCTGGAAGCATTATCGATATTGGCAAGCTTTCGGCATTTGATGAAAAAGAAATGTATTCTCTTGCTTCGGCGGTAAGACCTTACGTCCCCGCCGTTCAAGTAAGAGGTATATAAAGCATTTTGAAAATAGGAGGAAAAACTATGTATAAAGTTATCAAACGCGACGGCAAGGTCGTCGAATTTGACATCAGCAAAATCGCAAACGCAATTAGGAAGGCCTTTGAGGCAACAAATACAGATTATAATGAAAGTATCATTGACTTTCTGGCGCTTAAGGTCTCTGCAGATTTTCTTCCCAAAATAAAAGACGGCCTTGTTGCCGTCGAGGACGTCCAGGACAGCGTAGAGGCAGTCCTTTCACGCGGAGGCTATGAAACCGTGGCCAAGGCATATATTCTTTACCGCAAACAGCGTGAAAAGCTGCGCAATATGAAGTCCACTTACCTTGATTATAAAGAGACTGTGGATAAATATTTAAACGTTCTCGACTGGCGTGTGAAAGAGAATTCCACCGTCACTTATTCCGTGGGTGGCCTTATTCTTTCTAACTCCGGCGCCATAACGGCAAATTATTGGCTCAGCGAAGTATATGACCAGGAGATCAGCAACGCCCACCGCAACTGCGATTTTCACATCCATGATTTGAGCATGCTCACCGGTTACTGTGCCGGCTGGAGTCTTAAACAGCTCATTCAGCAGGGCCTTGGCATTCCCGGAAAGATAAATTCCTCCCCGGCGAGCCACCTTTCTACCCTATGCAACCAAATGGTAAACTTCCTTGGCATAATGCAGAACGAGTGGGCAGGTGCTCAGGCTTTTTCCTCTTTTGATACTTATCTTGCGCCTTTCGTAAAGGTGGATAACCTCAGCTACAAAGAGGTCAAGCAGTGCATTCAGTCCTTTGTGTTCGGCGTCAACACCCCCTCCCGCTGGGGTACCCAAGCGCCATTTTCCAACATAACCCTTGACTGGACTGTTCCCGCCGACCTCAAAAACCTTCCCGCAATAGTCGGCGGTAAAGATATGGATTTTACCTACGGCGACTGCAAAAAAGAGATGGATATGATTAACAAAGCCTTTATTGACGTCATGATAGAGGGCGATGCCAATGGACGCGGCTTCCAGTATCCTATTCCTACATATTCCATCACCCGCGATTTTGACTGGTCCCCTTCCGAAAACAACAAACTCCTTTTTGAGATGACCGCAAAATATGGTACGCCCTACTTTTCCAACTATATCAATTCAGATATGGAACCTTCCGATGTCCGTTCTATGTGCTGCCGTCTGCGCCTTGACCTGCGTGAGCTTAGAAAGAAATCCGGCGGATTTTTTGGCTCCGGTGAGAGCACTGGCTCGGTTGGCGTCGTCACTCTCAATATGCCTCGGCTCGCCTACCTTGCAAATGACGAAAAGGATTTCTATGCTCGCCTTGATAAACTTATGGATATTGCTGCACGTTCGCTTAAAATCAAACGCGATGTAATTACCAAGCTTCTTAATGCGGGGCTTTATCCATATACCAAGCACTATCTTGGTTCCTTTGACAACCATTTTTCCACCATTGGCCTTGTAGGCATGAACGAGGCAGGGCTAAATGCAAAATGGATCCGTGCCAATATGATCGACCCCAAATGCCAAGAGTTTACCAAACAGGTGCTTGATCACATGCGTGAAAGACTTAGTGACTATCAGGAAAAATACGGCGATCTTTATAATCTTGAGGCCACCCCAGCGGAGTCTACCTCCTATCGCCTTGCAAAGCACGATGTTGAGCTTTACCCCGATATAATCACCGCCAGCGAACCCGGCGGCACCCCCTATTACACTAACAGTTCCCATCTTCCTGTTGGGTATACTGAAGATATTTTTGCCGCGCTTGATATTCAAGACGATCTTCAAACGCGCTACACCTCCGGCACCGTTTTCCATGCCTTTTTAGGCGAAAAGCTTCCCAGCTGGGAGGCTGCCGCAAACCTTGTGCGCAAAATAGCTGAAAACTATCGTTTGCCTTACTATACCATGTCCCCCACCTATTCCATTTGCCACAAACACGGCTATCTTACCGGTGAGCAGTTCATCTGCCCCCACTGCGGAGAACCCACCGAAGTGTACAGCCGCATAACCGGTTATTACCGACCCGTGCAAAATTGGAACGTTGGCAAGACGCAGGAATATAAAGATAGGCTTGAATACAATGTTGGCGCTTCCGTTTTACGCCATAACGGCCCCATAGGCGCCAAAGTTCCCCCTCCTGCAGAGGAGCCTGCTGTTTCAGAAAATGTTGTTTCAGATGAAAGCCACGCCATTCTTTTTGCAACGCCCACCTGCCCTAACTGCAAAATAGCTTGCTCTTATATGGATCAAGCCGGCTTTGCCTATGACAAGCTTATGGCCGACGAAAACGCCGAGCTGGTCTCACAATATGATGTAAAGCAGGCCCCAACTCTGGTCATTATAAATAGCGAGGGATTTAAAAAATACGCCGGTGCCGGTGCAATAAGGCAGTTCATGAATGAACTCGTATAATTATTATTTATTTTTATGTAACAATCAACGCTCATCAAAAAGAGACTATGACCTAACCGTAATTGGAGAATTGTGCTTCAGCGTAGTATTTACTTTATGTAGAATAGGATAAATTCGCAGCAGCGGGCGTTGTGGGAATGCACATAGACTGTATCTGCGTTGCTGTAGGAATCTGTTTGCAGTCTGTGGGAAAGGACCTGAATGGGGTCCGCCGGCACAAGCAGCAGTTTTCTACATTTTAATGGTTCAATTTTTGTTCAGCGGCCAAACAGTAATGACTCGGAAGAGTTATAAAACGCGTTGCCCCTGTTCTTCATAAGGGGTTGGAATTATCCCACAAAGGCATTTTTCATTTTCGGGCAAGGGGCCTGAAAATCGGAAAAGTCGCAAGCTGACGCCAGCTTGCTGTTGTTAACTTTACAAAGACCCCATTAGCAGGGCTTTCTGCCTTTATTGGCTTATTTAAGGTTCACAGCGGCTTGATAAAAGCAAAAAGTTGATATGATACATATAATACAATTGAAAAATTATTCAACTATAATTGTAAAGGGAGAAATATTATGGATGAATATAAGGCAGATATAGACCGCTGTGATTGCAGCAGCATACATGAAGATGTGGTTTACGCTGTTCGTGCCGTCATGCCAGATGATGATACCTTGTTGGATGTGGCAGATATCTTTAAAGTGTTCAGCGATTCCACCCGTGTAAAAATTCTTTGTGCCTTAATGCACGCTGAAATGTGCGTCTGTGATCTTTCTGTCTTGCTGAACATGACACAATCTTCTGTCTCTCATCAGCTTCGTATTCTGAAACAAGCCGATTTGGTAAAGTACAGGAAAGCAGGTAAAGTGATTTATTACTCTTTGGCGGATGACCATGTTGTGACTATTTTTAACGAAGGACTGGAACACGCAACAGAAAAATAACCAAAAACGTTTTTGGGGAACTATAAACAGTTGTTTATCGGTTCCCCAGCATTTTAGCCTTAAAACTGAATGATTGAACAACTATCTTTTTATTATTAAGTAAGAACATACGATTATACGGTTTTACATAAAAACAAAGCAGGGAGGATAACTGCTGTGAAGAAAAAATTTAAGATTGAAGAATTGTATTGTGCCTGCCGCACCGAGAGGATAGGGTGACTTTGATTAAAAAGATTCCGGGAGTTAACGATGCCTCAATCAGCTTTATGGCGCAAAAACTGACAATTGACGCGGATTACAGCCGTTTTGACAAAATCATGGCAGAGGCACAAAATGCCTGTGCGAACGTCGATATTAAAACTGCCGACGTAGGAAAACGCGTCATGCTTACGGGCAACCGGAAAAAGTAGCGGAAGCTGCGGCAAATGAACTTTGATTAGATGAAGTACACTCTGAGCTTTTACCCGCGGACAAAGTGTGTGTAGTGGAGTGGTTGCTCGAATGAAAGGGCAGTAAAGAACGCCTGGCATTTGTCGGTGATGGTATTAATGACGCCCCAGTATATCGGTATCGCTGTGGGAAGCATGGGATCGAGCGCTGCTATCGAAGATGTGTATATTGTTATTACGGATGACAATACCCGTAAAATTGCGTCCACCGTTAGAATCGCGCGGAAAACAATGAATATTGTATTTACCCTTAGCGTAAAGGCTGTTGTTATGATTCCCGGTGCGCTGGGCTTAGCAAATAGGTGAATGGCTGTTATTGGTGATGTAGGGGGCTCTGTTATCGCAATCTTAAATTCTGCGCGGGAATTGAGCACAAAATAAATTAGGCTAATAATTTTAATTTATGGTAACTTTTTTTGCCAAAAATTAAGGCACTTAAAATTTATCTCTTTTACCGGAACCCCGGCATAGAATGAAGCGTGCCCGTTTTCCGGTACCGGGAAGGGCTTTAGATAGCGAAGGCGCTTTCCGTCGGGAACGGCGGGTGCCTTCGCACTTTTCTTTAGGAATAGGTCGCGGGAATACATAGGCGGTTTTGCTCTGTGAAGAAATGTTCTATTGTTCCATCATGCAAAATATTTCTTCAAAATACATATTTTACTTTTTAAACTGGTAATAAAACTCAAAAGCGGAACAAAAAATGTTAACTTTTTATGCAATACTGTGCTTTGTGCCGCTAAGCAGTTGACCTTTTATGTGGTTTTTGATAAAATAAACTGTAAAATTGTATTTTTACCTTTATGTTTACAGTGGCTTAAAAGTGAAAAGGAATGATGTTTTCTTGAAAACTTTGGTATCCCCATCCATCCTTTCAGCTGACTTTGCACGGCTTGGTGAGGAATGTGCGGCAATGGAAAAAGCCGGCGCGGATGAACTTCACATAGACGTGATGGACGGGCATTTTGTGCCCAACATCAGCTATGGCGCGCCTATTATGAGAAGCCTTCGTAGGGTGAGCGAAATGTATTTTGACACACACCTTATGATTTCCAACCCGCTTTTCTATGCTGAGGATTTTGTTAAGGCCGGCGCTAATAGAATAACTTTCCATGCTGAATGTGACAACGACCCCATGGAGGTTATAGAAAAAATACGTTCGTTAGGTGTAAGCCCTGCTATTGCCATAAAGCCGAATACCCCTGCAGAGGATATATTTAAGTATATTCCTTTTGTAGATATGGTGCTTGTTATGACTGTGGAACCAGGCTTTGGCGGACAAAGCTTTATGGAAGATATTATGCCAAAAATCACCGCTGTAAGGAGTTACGCAAACAGGAATGGATATGGAATAAGCATTCAGGTCGACGGTGGAATCAACAAAAATACTGCAGCCGTTGCCGCCGCTGCCGGAGCAAATAATTTTGTGGCTGGTTCGGCGCTTTTCCGTCAGAAAGATTATGTAAAGGCCGTTGCGGAACTTAGAGCTGCGGCGGATTCTCAAAAACAGGAGGACTGAAATGTCGTTTTTTACAAAAGGCATTCTGCTTGAACAACACAAAGAGCCAATGCTCACAAGAAATATTCTTATAATGAGGCAGAAATATAAATATTTTGACTGCGATTTTCCCGATGTTCCCCTGGAGGAACTGTCTTCAAAGCAGATAATTGAGCTGGCAAGGCTTGCCAATATAGTTGATGAAAGCGACGGCTCGCTTTTGGCGGATAAGCTTGCCAAAGCCGCCGATAGAGAGACAGATACCCTCGTGATAGACGCTATAGATGACGAGCCGTATATTTCAAGCCAGATGAGCATTGCTTTCCACCAGCAGGAAAAGCTTGCTGCGGGCGCAGAATACTGCATGCGAGTGCTCAACCCAAAACGCACATACATAGCAATCTACAAACATATCTTTGATGTGAACCTCAATATTCCAAAAAGCGTCGGGAACATCAAGGTCGAGAAAATAGGCGGCCTTTATCCAGCGGAAGATAGGGCTTATCGCCACATTCCAAAAGAAAAGAACAAGACGATAGTTGGGGCCTGCGCCTTAGTCCACCTTGCAAGGGCCGTGGAGGATAGCAGAATAATGACAAGCTGTTTTATAACCGTCGCAGGGGATGCCGTTGCCAACCCACGTAATGTGGAAGTGCCAATTGGTACTAAGGTATCAGGCATTCTTGAACTTTGCGGCCTTGCGGAAGATCCTGAGGTTATTGTGGTGGGCGGCTCCATGACAGGCCGCTCAATATTCGAGCCGGACGAGGAGCTTATAGGGCCAATGACAAAAGGTGTTTTGGCATTAAGCCGAAGTTACCGTTCATATTCTTATAAATGTATAGGCTGCGGCCGCTGCGACCATGCCTGCCCGGAGGCGCTTTCAGTTTCGAGGATAAGGCTCCTTGGCGAATTTGAAAAAGCGGAAGAACTTTTGGAATATGATGCTGACCACTGCACAGGCTGCGGAGCGTGCTCCTATGTGTGTCCTGCAAGGCTCAATGTGGCCGCTTCGGTACTCAAAGCGGGAAAAGCTGTGGAACAGCTTAAAAAGGAGGGCGCGAAATGAAAGAAAATCTTATGCGCCAGGCGGCGCCGCATGTTCGCCAGAGTGAATCCGTGTTCACAATGATGACGGACGTTATAATAGCGCTTGTTCCGCTTTATTTGATGAGCTTTTTCTATTACGGCATTAGGGCAATAGTGCTTGGCGCTTTCTGTGTGGTTTGCTGCACAATGTTTTCCGCGCTGTCGACTTTGATAGTTAGGAACAAGGTCAATTTTAGAGATCTTACTCCAGTGGTAACCGGCCTTATTATTCCGCTTCTTATGCCGGCGGACATTCCATATTATGTAATTTTTACCGCTGCCGCCATCGCAATACTTGTGGTTAAGTTCCCATTTGGAGGAACGGGCAATAACCTCTTTAACCCCGCGGCTGTGGGTTACGCCGCAGTGGCCATTTGCTGGCCGGACATTGTGTTTAAATATCCGGCCACGCTTCAAAGCATAAATGTATTTGGCGAAAGCAATGCCCTTTCAGCAACAAGCCCGGCAGCAAGCCTGTCCATAGGCGCCGTTCCGGAATATGACCTTATTGATATGCTGCTTGGAAACGCCCCTGGTCAAATGGGAACCACAAACATACTGGTGATAGCCGCCTGCGGGCTTTACCTTATTGTGCGCAAAACGGTAAACTGGAGAACGCCGGTGTTCTTTCTTGCGACTTGCGCACTGCTTAGCGCTGCCTTTCCAAGAATAGGCGGTTCAGCATTTGACGCAATGTGCTATGAGCTTTTCAGCGGAATGCTGGTTTTCGGCGCGTTTTTTATGCTTTCAGAACCGGTGACATCGCCAAAGAGAGATTTTGGAAAACTGCTCTATTCTGTTGTGTCGGGAATAGTTGTCATATTGTTCCGCTACTTTGGCGGGTTAGAAGCAGGGTTTGTTTATGCTCTTATTGTTATGAATGTTTTCGCGCCGCTGTTTGACAAAATCTGTGAAAGCTTTCTGCACATTTACCGCCACAAAGACCAGGTGATAGAAGCTTATAGGAACAAAAAAGAAAAATCCATTTCCAAAACCGGAAAAACTACGCTGCCGCTGGTAAGGCCTATTGTAAAAAAGAAGGTCCGTGCGGAGGAAAAACCCGCCACTGCGGAGAAGACCGTTCCGCTGGGTGAGGAACCGCCTGCCGCAAACAGTGTTGAAACTGTTCCGACAGAGGAAGCAAATTTTGAACCGGAAGTGCTTCCAACCGGTGAAGCGCTTTCAGCGGAAGAAATTTCCTTTGAAGAAATTTTGCCGGAGAACGACACTATTATTAAAGAGGAAGAGGAGGTCCACTGATGGCAGAGATAAAAGAAAAAACGTCCCTAATGGACAGCCTTGATTTCGTTTTATTTTCAAACCCAATATTGGTCGGAGGCCTTGTAATAGGTCAGCTCGCGGCTGCCGCTACAAGCCTCCAAAACGGGGTCGCACTTACAATAACTTTCCTTTTTGTGACCCTGCCAGTGCTTGTTTTTTCGTCTGCATTTGGCAAGCGCATTCCAAAATGGTCAAGAATAATAGTTTATATGCTTGTTTCGGCGATTATGCTTTTCCCCTCTTATCTTGTTTGCAGAAGCATTTCATCCACGATTTTAGATTCTGTTGGAATATACCTTCCGCTTCTTGCTGTGAGCACCGTTCCAGCTACATATTCTACAAAATTTTCTGAAAATAAAAAAGTGCCGGCGGCAATTTTGGACGGAATATTTCTTTCTGTAGGTTTTGGCCTTGTAGCTGTAATTCTCGGCGGAGCAAGGGAACTTTTCGGAAGCGGGAGCCTTTGGGGCGTTAAACTTATGCAAAGCACCTTCCCTGCAGTGGAACTCCCATTTTGGGGATTTATACTTCTTGGATTTATGGCTGCGGGTGTCGAGGCATTAAGGTCTCCCCTTAAAAAGCTGAACCATGCTCTTCCGCATGATGAAGAGGGGGTAGAATGATGGAGTACATAGCACAGTTTTTTATAATGATGCTGACTGCGGTGTTTGTTGAAAATATTATTTTCACAAGGGCCTTCGGCACAAGCCGCCTGATTTACCTTCTTCAAAAGCCAAAAAGGCTTTTAAACAACACCGTTCTTCTTATGGCGGTAATAACGCTGGCCGGGGCCATCGGCTACCCGCTTAGGGGCTTTGCCTACTCAAACGAACATTCCTATGCGCTTGTTCCAATGCTTTATATTGGCTGTATTGCTATAGTATATATTGCGGTTTATTTCTTCACAAAAATGCTGATGCCCAACTTTTTGGATGGGGTGGAAAAGGACCTTGGCCCCGCAGCCTTTAACTGTGCTGTTTTGGGCAGCCTTCTTATTCCATCAAGTCAAAGATATGATTTTGTAAGCACTATTGGTTACGGCCTTGGAATGAGCCTTGGCTTTGGGCTTGCGGCAATTATAATCGGCTTTGGAATTAAACGCCTTGAGTTTTGCCACGTTCCAAAGGCTTTTCGCGGGCTTCCAATACTGCTTATCTATCTTGGGCTTCTCTCTTTGGCGTTTTACGGCCTGGCGGGCCATCAGCTTCCGACATGACAAAGTAAAAGGGTGCTGTTAAATGGATAAACGATACAAAGTAAAACATTACAGGTCGAGGATCTATAATCCGATCCGCGGCAAAATAATCAAGGCGGTGCTCGCAGTGTTTGCGGTGGCATTTCTGTTCGCTTTGGGCTGGTTTGCCTACGAACCTATTATGGAAAGGGTTAACTCCGCC
>CAZNVF010000037.1:0-932 GCA_964576395.1 uncultured Oscillospiraceae bacterium | reverse complement strand
AGGAAATAATAGAGCAAAACCCGGTTTCAGTTCCCGAACCGGAGAAAACGCCAGAGGAACCTCTCCTTGATTTTATTGATAAAGAGACTCTTGCGGTGACAGTACCAACAGAAAAACTTTACAACGCTACAGATTACTACAATTTCTTAAATTCACTTGACGGGGAAGTAACTGCAGTGGTTATAGACATGAAAACTTCCGAGGGAGTCATTACTTATAACTCAAAGCAGGCAAGCGTTCTAGAATACAATACCGCCGATGAAAACGCGGTGAATATCGAGAACCGTATAAAGACCGCCAAAAACATGGGTTTCGATGTCATAGCGAGAATATATGCTTTTGAGGATGGCACCGCGCCATACCAGGCTTACGATATGGCAATACGCTATGAATCTGAAGAGGGGGTTCTCTGGCTTGACGACAGCGTCGATAACGGAGGAAAGCCATGGCTGAACCCGTATTCCGATACGGCACAAAAATATCTGCTAGATATCGTTTGCGATGCTGTGGATTTCGGCGTTGACGCAGTGCTTCTTGACGGGGTTCGCTTCCCTGAAGCCTCCGGAATGGAGTATGCGTACTTCGGCGTTATGGCGGAGACTATATCCCGCGGGGATATTTTAAAAAAGTTCGTCCAGCGAATATATTCCACAGCTGTTACCTCTGAAACGGATATTCTTATAGCCTACGACAGCTTTGCAGTGATATCCGGCGCAGATGAAATATATGGCGGTTCGCCAGCAACATTCCTTTGTGACGGTCTTTCCCCCATCATAGACCTAAACTCCTTCGTGGGTGAAAGAGTGAATGAGGAAATATATTATGCGGATATGCCCGAGGATGTAACAGATCTAGCGGAAGATATATACGAAGCTCTGGGTTATGCTACTGACAAAAAAGTGTTCCCCACATTGATCTGCTCCGGTTTGGAA
>CAZNVF010000036.1:0-11691 GCA_964576395.1 uncultured Oscillospiraceae bacterium | reverse complement strand
ACCATTACAGGTGGCACGCTTTCAGGTGTCTGTGCGGTGTATGAAACGGATCTGCAGGATGAAAGTACAGATAATGTTGAACTGGATATTTCGGGTGGTACATTTGAAGGTACTACCAGTGCCGTAAGCAGTGAAAATTGCGAAGAATTTATCTCCGGCGGCGCCTTTTCTACAGACATCAGTGAATATGTTATTGAAGACAAACTTGCTGTTTCTGTTACTTCCGGAGGTGATGTCACGTATTATGTAGGCACTGATGCCACAGAGGCTGTCGCGGGAGCTTCTAAGGGCGATACTGTTACTATAATCAACGCGTCTGAAAATACCGAACTTACCAATGTGCCTGTCGGCGTAACAGTTATTAACACTTCCGACAGCGCTGTTAAAGTAAATGGAACTGCTGTCGCGGCGAATGGAAGAGTCACTATTGTTTACCATGACACTGTGACCATTGAAATCGGCGGTGAACAGGAAGATAACAATAGTGGGGCCGAAACTAACCCCAACACCGGAGCACCTTCTTTTATGGGCGCGGTTGTGGCTGTAGCGGTGCTTTCCCTTGGCGGAATAATTCTTTCAAAAAGAAAATAATATTTGATAAAAAAATTGCCCGGAAGCGGAGCCATTAATTTATACAGCTACAGCTTTCATGGTACTCCTTTTGGAATCGCGGGCTGGGCTGCTGTGTATTTTCGCTCATACTTATCCGGCGGCGGACTGTTGCTCTTAATAATTTCACAATTTGTTTACCTTTCTAAGATAAAGAACCATAGCGGCAATTGCCGCTATGGTTCTTTGTTTGATATGTGTTAAATTGTGATTAAAAGCAACAAACCTGTACTTCATTTGCACAGGTTTGCGTACTTATCATGTCACACCATGGCACTTTAGACGCAGATTGAAACTCTACGCGCCACTAAAATTCCACGTAAACGGAGAGGGCAAAGATAAAATTATTTCATTTTTACTTTGTATTTTTCCCCGCTTGGTCATATGTTGTGTTAAACTGCCCTTTTAGAGCCATATTGGTATAGCTGGAGGCAAGACCGTAATCAATGAAGATGTTTTGCCCGGAGGTATAGGAGAAAATATCCGAGCCGACGCAAACAAGAGGATAACCCATTTCCTCGGAGGTGGCTGGACGACCATTCCAAGATTTCAGGAAAATACCTTCCACATTCGCTTTACCGCTATCCGTGGTGCCGTCTGTGGAAACAGACTGATAGAATTCCTCACTCAGGCCAGTCAGGGTGTCGCCGGGGCAAATTGAATTCAGACGAATCTTGCGGCTTATAAATTCCGGCGCATGGCATTTGCTGACCACATAGGCGTTCAGGCACTGTTTAGTAAAGACGTAATCTGCCGACGAGCTAAGTTTTGTATCATAATATTTGGGATGTGCGGCGTACCAATCCAACGCGTCCTCCCAGGTGGCAGCATCTAGCAATTCGCCCACCTGTGGCAGCACTTTTTCCCAGCCGGAGCCGCCAAATGAAGAAATAAAGGTTACGGAACCGTTGTCTTTCACTCGGGGAAGAAGTGCTTCCGTGATATATTTCTGGCTGAGGAAATTCACCTTTTCCACCAGAATCTCGTTACCAGGGTGGGTCGCGATACCATGACACAGGAATAGACAGTCAAGTTCATCCGGCAACTGCGCCAGCACGGCATCAATTTCATCCTTATTAGCCAAGTTGGCCTGAAACGCCTGCTTTACCGGTAGCGCAATAGGATTAAGGTCCACCGCGTATACCTCAGCACCCAGATCAAGAAGCAATTCAGTGGCCGCCTTGCTCATACCGGAAGCTGAACCTGTAATAAATACCTTTTTACCCTCGTAACCAAACAGTTTTTTCAAATCCATAATAAACTTTCCTTTCTCAGCGGAAAAACCGCTCAAATAATATTTAAGTTTATTATAGACCGACCGGTCGGTATGTGTCAAGACTCTTTCTTCAAAAATCTTTCAATGGCGCAAACAAGTTCCATTTTGTGCTGCTCATCTATCTTGCCTCCACCATCCAGAAAGGGCAGCGCGTTCCTGATGATGTCGGACATCATCAGGGCGAGAATGTCTGCGGGCAGAGGAACAACCTCTCCCCTTTGCTGTGCGAGTAAAATTACATCAATGGTTCTCTGATTGATGTGCAGGCCTTTCGTCTTGGATTCTTCCGTGATATGCAGGTTTCTTTCGTTATCCAGCATAAAGATAAATTCGCGCCGATACTGAAATGCAAACAGGATACAAAGCTCGATCATCGCGCGACAGTCCGAGCTTTCCTGATAACCAAACTCGGTAACGAAACGAGCCGCAGTCATCTGGCAATGTACAAAGATTTCATTAAATAGTTCATCTTTATTGGCAAAATAGTGAAATATGGTGGATTTTGATATTCCAACTGCTTTGGCAATATCGTTAATGGATACACCGTCGTATCCATGTTCAAAGAATAGAGAAAGCGCAACTGACAAAATTTTCCCCTTTTGATTGATCGGCAAAATCAATCCCTCCTCTGCTTTCCGGCCAGTTCTTATTGCAGGAACAAAAAGCACAAAATCCGAACCCAAATGATTCGGATCTTGTTTGGTGCGGGTAACAGGACTTGAACCTGCACGTCGGGGACACCAGATCCTAAGTCTGGCGCGTCTGCCAATTCCGCCATACCCGCGTATATATCTGTGGGGCATAGCCCCACAGATAATTATATTACAATATTTTTTTCAGTCTGTCAAATCAAAAAGAAAGTTTTCCACAGTCCAGCATGGACTGAGCTGCAAGAAGTACCCCGGATTTGGCAGTAGGGTAAGTGAGTCCACCCTGCATCCATACAGCGTAGGGTTCGCGCAGGGGAGCGTCTGCGGAAAGTTCTACGGAAGCCCCAAGGTTAAATGCGCCCGCCGCCATTATAACTTTACTGTCATAACCCGGCATATTCCAAGGCTCAGGGGTGACAAAAGAGTCGATGGGCGAGCCGCTTTGAATACCACGGCAAAAGGCGCAAAGCGCCTCCGGGCTGCCAAGAGATATGGTTTCAATTATATCTGTTCTAGGTTCGTTATAAGAGGGGCTTGAATCAAAGCCGCAAAGTTCAAAAAAGCGGCTCGCAAATATTGCGGTTTTAACCGCGGAGGCAGTGACGCTTGGTGAGAAAAAAAGCCCCTGATACATGGGGCGAAGCTCGCCAAGAGTGCAGCCCACTTCTCGGCCGACGCCAGGGGCGGAAAGACGGTGGGCGCAAAGCTCCACATATTCATGCTTGCCGGAAATGTAACCTCCAGTATGGGCAATGCCCGCACCGGGGTTTTTTATAAGCGAACCAACAATTATATCGGCGCCAACTTGGGTAGGCTCTAATTTATCCACGAACTCGCCATAGCAGTTATCAGTTACACAAACGGCGTTAGGGTTTGCTTCTTTCACTATACGAAAAATTTTTTTAATGACCTCAATTGTAAGGCTGGGACGTGTAGAATACCCTTTTGAACGCTGAATATAGGCTATTTTGGCGTTCCCTATAGCCTCGGGTATGGCTTCGTAATCTACAGAGCCGTCGGGAAGAAGAGAAAGTTCTTTGTACTTTACGCCAAATTCCTCAAGTGAACCGACGCCCTTCCCGTGAATAACGCCATGGAGGGTATCATATGGGGTACCTGTGAGGGAAACCATTGTGTCACCGGGACGGAGTATTCCGAAAAGAACGGTGGAAATGGCATGAGTACCGCTCATAAAATTGTGGCGCACCATTGAATCTTCGGTACCAAAAACCTGGCTCCAAACATTGTCAAGGGTTTCGCGTCCACGGTCATCGTAACCATAGCCGGTGCTGCCGGCAAAAAGGCTTTCGCTGACATGATTATCAATAAAAGCACGGAGAACTTTTTCTGAATTGTGGCTTTCGATTTCTTCGACCCTTGAAAAGGGAACGGCACAGTCAGCCTCGGCCTTTTCTGCGATATCGATAAGGCGGCTGTCTATTTTAAAAAAATCACTCATTTTGTTTTTCCTTTTCGTCAAGATATAATACAAAGCATTTTTCAAAGGCAGTAAAACCAAGACGACTATAAAGCCTTTGGGATTTTTCATCGGCAGCAACAAGCCAGGGTTCGCGGTGCTCGCCAAGCAGAATTTTTGAGCATTCTGTTGTGAGAAAGCTGGCAAGGCCTATGCCGCGGTATTCCGGAACAGTAACAACAGAGACAATTGCTCCGGCACCTTTTGTACGGCCACGAATGGTTGCGGAAGAAACGGCTTTGCCATCCTTTTCAATACTGAGCACGGTGACCTGATTTTTGGAAATACCACGGTGCATTTTGAGCATCCACAGATTGTTTTGAACATCCTTAGCTATGTGAACAGTGTTATTAAGAAGCTCAAAAACACTGTCCAAATTGCTGTTTATCTTTATTTCACAATTATAGCTTTCGCAATAAGAAGGACATGAGCACCGCATAATGCAGTGGGTTTCAGTTTTGGAAACAAATAGTTTTTCAAGTACGGGCGAGATCTTTTCGCTGCATATTATGTATTTTATACCATTATCAATGAGCTTTGATATAAAGAAAAGCATCTCCGCCCTAGGCGGCGTATCGCCGCATAAAAGGGTGATCTCCTCTGAATCAACCTTTAATGCTGCAGTAGGTTTGCCACTGTCGTCAAGTTCCACCCAGATGTTCATAAGTTCCGGCTGGGGAAGCAGCGCCGCACCGTCAGCCATAAAAAGGCAGGCGATATATGGTTCCGTAAAGGAAAGCTGTTCTATAAGCGACAGGTCATCCAGCAAACGTATCATACTTCGCAGAGCTCCCGACTGAGAATTTTGAGAAGTTTAAGGCAGCTTTCAATATCGGAAATTTTTGCTGTTGCGGCGGGGCTGTGAATATATCTTGTCGGAACAGAGATTGCCGCAGGACGTATACCCGCCCTCGTTTTATGAATTTCCGCAGCGTCGTTCCCTCCGCATATGCCATGTTTGGTTTGAACGGTAATATCATTTTTGGCAGCTGTACACATAATTAAATGGTAAAGTTCCATATCATAAACGGTGCCTTTGTCCATAAAAGATATGACAGGGCCTTTGCCCTGTTCGCACACATATTTGTCGGCGGAAACGCCGCCTACATCGCCTGCGGTAGTGGATTCAACAACCACCGCGATATCCGGATCGACACTAAAGGCAGCCGCGGAAGCACCGTTCCCGTTTATTTCCTCACGGGTAGTGAAGCAGACGTAAAAGCTGTATTCACTTTCATCTTTCAGAAGCTCAATGAGCATTGCACAGCCGGTCCTGTCGTCAAGGGCGCGGCCCATTATTAACCCATCTCCAAAAGCAACAAAATCGGTGTCGAAAACAGCTCTGTCGCCAAGAGAAACCAGCTTCTCTGCTTCCTCCTTGCTGTCAGCGCCAATGTCAATATAGAGTTCTTTAAACTTGGCAATGCTGTCGAACTCCTCCTTGCTTACAAGGTGTATGGCCTTGCTTCCTATAAGGCCAGGAATACCGTTTTTACCGACAAGTACACGTTTTCCAATAGCTACGCGGGGATCGATGCTTCCAACAGCGGCAAATTTAAGAAACCCGTTGTCTTCAATATCCGTCACAATAAAGCCCACTTCATCCATGTGAGCTGAAAACATGAGCCTGTTTTTCGGCTCAGCTCTGCCGATTTTTTTAACAATAAGGTTTCCGGCATTGTCGGTTGCAACTTCGCAGTTCGAAATATTTTTGATTTCGTTATATATAAGCTCGCGCACTGCGTCCTCGTCGCCGGAGGTGCCCCTTGCCATAGAGAGCGTTTCTATATTTTCCAGCAGGGTTTTCATTAAGCATTTCCTCCTTCCATAACATAGGCAGCTATAAGTTTGCCAACATTCTGTACGTCCTCGACGGCAATTTTTTCAATAATGGTGTGCATATATTGCTGTGGAATTGAGAGCATTCCGCAGCGTACCCCACTGCCGGCCACCGCAATATCATCGGCATTAGTGCCGGTGGAACCGCCCATAACTTCGATCTGATAAGGAATATTATGATTTTTAGCAAGGAAAACTAGCTTTTCACAGACGCTATGGTCAAGAACGGGGCCAAAGCCCACCATAGGGCCTTTTTTCATTGCCTTAGCCTGCACGTTGCTTACATCCGGCGTCTTTCCAAAGCTGACATCCATTTCAAGCGCTTCAGTAGGGGCCACGCCAAAAGCCGCCGCTGAGGCCCCTTGGCCGCCGGTCTCCTCCCTTGTGGAAAAGACTGCAGTCAGCCCGCAGGGAAGTTCTTTACCCTTCAGAAGTTCCAACGCTTCAATTATGCAGGCGCAGCCGGCCCTGTCATCAAGGGCGGGAGAGGTGACATAGCCATTACCAATGTCGCTCCATTTTCCACACATCATAACCCTGTCACCCAGGCGCACCCGCTTTTCGGATTCCTCCTTATTAAAGCCGATATCTACAAAAATTTCGTCACGTTTAGGGTTTTTCTGTTCGCTGTCATCCTGAAGGTGCGGTGGAACAGAACACACAACGCCAAGGTATTCGCCATCTTTACCGAGCACACGGACCTTTGTTCCACATATACCGCGGCGGTCTATTCCACCGCATGGGGCCGCCCGCAGGAATCCGCGGGAGTCAATATCTGTAACGATAAGTGCTATTTGGTCGATGTGTGCGTCAAGCATAACGTGGCGGCCGTTTTTCTCCGGCGCGACCGTGCATATAACGTTGCCAAGACGGTCAAGCCTTGTGTCGCCATAGGCGGCAAGCAGTTCACATGCGGCCATAGCAGCAAGACGCTCGCTTCCGGAATTTCCGTCCGCGGCGCAAAGGGTGTGCAAAACTTCTTTGGTGTCCATAAAATTCTCCTTAATATATTGTAGCAATGATTTGGTTTTGACTTATATTTTTAAAGCTTCTCAACTGGAACTACGTCAAGCTGGCCGAGCCTGCCCACAAGCTCTTTAAAATGCTTTCCACGAAGTTCGAAGTTTTTGTACCTGTCAAAGCTGGCGGAAGCAGGTGAAAGGGTTACAATGTCGCCCTTTTCAGCATAGCCATAAGCGGTGGCAACAGCGTCTTCCATGCTGTTAACAAAAACAATTTCAGGTTTGCCGGAATATTTAGGGTCGTTTTGAAGCGCAGTAGCAATTTTGGGCGCGGTAGCGCCGCAAAGAATTAAAAGCTTCACCTTTTCAATAAGATGGGGCGCTAGGGGTTCATATGGAATATGTTTGTCATAACCGCCGGCAATAAGAATTACCTTTTTATCAAAACAGGAAAGCCCCGCGATAGTGCGGGTAGGGCTTGTGGCAATGCTGTCATTGTACCATTTTACGCCGTCTATTTCACGAACAAGCTCAATTCGGTGCTCAACGCCGCAAAAAGTTTTTGCAACATACTCAATGGATTCAATGGGAACCTCGCCCCAGGTGGCGGCAATGGCCGCAAGGTAGTTTTCAACATTGTGAAGACCCGGTATTTTAATTTCGTTTTTATTAAAAAGCTCGGTTACATTTCCATGCTCACAGTAACAGAGCATTCCGTCCTCGCGAAGATATGCACCATTTACGACAGGTTTTAAACGGGAAAACCAGCGAAGCTCGCCACGGCAAAGTTCAGCCATGCTTGCGGTAATCACATTGTCAGCATTGAGCACAGAAACAGAAAAGGCGTCCTGGTGGCGAAGAATGTTACGCTTTGCTTCAATATATTCTTCCATGTCCTTGTGAACGTCAAGATGATTTGGAGCAACATTCGTAACAACCGCCACTTCTGGCGACTGGCGCATTGAGATCAGCTGAAAAGAGGAGAGTTCCACAACGGCCCGGTCCTCCTCTTTTATTTTTTCAATTATGGGAAGCAGAGCCCGGCCTATGTTGCCGCCCTTGTGGACCGTTTTGCCAGCGGCGGAAAGAAATTCGGAAATTAGGGTAGTGGTAGTGGTCTTTCCATCTGAACCGGTAACAGCATATTTTTTGCATGGGCAAAGCGAGAAGAATACCTCCATTTCACTGGTTACAGCCTTACCGCTTTTGCGAAGTTCGCAAAGAACCGGGTTCCACCAATTCATACCGGGTGTACGGAAGACAACGTCCGCGTCGATATCGTCAAGATACCCTTCGCCAAGCTTAAGTACTGTTCCGGCCTTTTCAAGAATATCAGCGGTTTCGCCAAGCTTTTCCCGGTCGGCCCTGTCACGGGCTTCCGTAGCAATACCCTTTTCAGCAAAGAGCTTTATAACGTCTTTATTACTTACGCCTATTCCGATAAAAGCTACTTTTTTGCCATTCATTTTTTTGAAAAAGTTTTCAATATTTGTCATAAGCGACCTCCAAAAGGAGTAAAAATATAAATTAACAATTCAGTATAACATATCCGGCAATTTTTTTAAACAGGTTTGTAAAAGATTATTTTCTAAAATTATCGTAAAGATCCCCGAATTTATTTTACGCCAAAAGGTCTGCAAAAGCTAGAAAGAATGAAACAAAAAAATCATTGACTTTAATAATTCAAAGTGTTACCATAGAAAAAGATTTTTGATGTAAAAGGAGGGCAATTCCGTGACGAACGAGGAAAGAGAAGCAATGTTCGGGAATATGAACATACTCGAAACTGAAGTCGCAATAAAATTCATAAAAGACAATTTTGAGCGCGAGCTTGCGGACGCCCTTGAGTTAACGCGTGTTTCGGCACCGCTTTTTGTCTACCCTGAAAGCGGGCTTAACGACGATCTCAATGGCATTGAACGCCCGGTAAGTTTTGATATTTTAAAAATAAAGCGGGATGTGCAAATAGTTCAGTCCCTTGCCAAATGGAAGCGCGTGGCGCTGAAAAAGTACGGGTTCGAGTGCGGAACGGGGCTTTATACCGATATGAACGCTATACGCCGGGATGAGGACCTTGACGCTTTGCATTCCGTTTATGTTGACCAGTGGGACTGGGAGAAAATAATTACCCCCGAAGAACGAAACCTCAACACTCTTAAGGGGGCGGTAAAAGATATCTATGATGTTCTTAAGAAGACTCAGTTCAAGCTCTGCGGGCGTTTTTCCTGCGTGAAGCCCTTCCTGCCGGAAGAAATAGTTTTTGTTTCAACGCAGGAGCTTGAGGACGAGTTTCCGCACTACACCCCAAAAGAGAGAGAGGATGCCATCACGAAACGTTACGGCGCTGTTTTCATCATGCAGATAGGCGGGCCGCTTAAAAGCGGTGAAAAGCATGATGGAAGGGCCCCGGATTATGATGACTGGACTCTTAACGGTGACATAATTGTTTGGAACCCGGTGCTCGAGCACGCGTTTGAAATATCCTCAATGGGTATTCGTGTTGACCCGAAGACGCTGGACGCGCAGCTTGAAGTAAGCGGCTGCGAAAGCAGGGCGAAACTTCCGTTTCACAGGGCGCTGCTTGCCGGCGAGCTGCCGCAGACCATGGGCGGCGGTATTGGCCAGTCAAGAATCTGTATGCTGCTTCTTGGCAAGCGCCATATTGGCGAGGTTCAGTCTTCGGTCTGGCCCCGGGAGGTGCTTGACCGCTGCGCCGCGGAAGGAATAAATCTTCTTTAAGCTGTTTTTTATAACATTATGGCCGTCCGGCATTTTGCTGAACGGCCATAATTGTATTTGTAAGTTATATAAGTTGGGATTAATGGAAATGTCAAAAAAGACTTTTCAATTGATTTCCTTATGAGACATTAAAATATAACGCGAAAAAGTGGGTTTTCGCGAAATATTGTTTTGAAAAGGCTTGAATAAAGAAATGTTTGTGCTATAATTAATATAATATATAAATATTATATAAAATATATAAAAGTTGGATAGGCGTACGCCTATTTTGTTCCTGAAAGGAACAAAATAACTCCCTGTCCGAGTAAAACGAAAGGAGATCACAATGAAAAAATTTTTATCATTATTGCTCTGTGCGGTTCTGTGTGCAGGGGTGTTGCAGGTGACAGCGTTTGCGGCAGCAAAGGATCAAATCCTTGTAGAAGGTACAGTTCACAAAAATAAAAGCATTGAAATTCAGGTAGAAGATGGCACAGTTACGATTGACAACGACAATAAAGTGATTACTCTTGATAATGTCGCTTTAACCAAAACCCTTGGGTTGGTTGTACATAGTGACTACACAATAATTGTAAAAGGAAATTGTTCTATCGGCAGCGAAGAAAGCAGAATTCCTACTAGTTCTAGTTCAGGCATGGGAGTGTATGTAGTATGTGATGAAAATACACAAACGAACCGGGTGACGGAGAGTCTGAATATTAAATTTGAAGATGGAGCAGAACTTTCTGTTTATTCTACTGGTATAGGAATTTTTACTGATAATTTTATTGATCTGTATGTTTCCGGTTCGGGTAAACTGGTAGTGGATTCAAGCGAAGAACAAGCGATTTATGGTACCGGTAATCTGGTTTTTGATGGCATCACGGCTGAAATTACATCTGTAAGTGAAGAGTGCCCCGCCATATTTACAGAGGGAGATATGGAGTTTAAAGACACCAATTTAACTGTGAACGCGGAGAGTACAGGGCTTGATTCGCTTGACGGGAATATTACCATATCGAACAGTAACGTGAATATCAAAGCAGGCGAATTTAGCGTTGAAGCATTCTGGGATATTATGATCACAGGGGAGGAAACTGTGGTTAACGCGGAAGATACTTATGGAATGCACGCGTATGAAAAGCTAAATATTGACGGCGGGAATGTTACAGTAAGCTCTTCTGATGGTCCTGCACTCTATGGTTATTATGGAGTGACAATTTCCGGTGGAACAGTAGACGCGACATCTGAAGAGAGCGCCATTGCGGCATTTGAAGGAGAAATTTCTATTACCGGCGAAAGCACAAAGGTTTCCGCAACCGCGAATAGCAAGGAACATGCGGCTATTCGCAATATTATGTCCGGAGGTATATATCTTAACGCTTATGTTTCCGCGGAAAACACCGCCGAGGACGGTAAACCATTTGAAGGTGTTAAAAACAGTACTGACGCCGCGATTGAAATAGGGGAAAGCTTTAACGCTGGCGATTACGAAATATATACAACGGATGAAAAAACCACCATTAAACATGATGATTGTACATATGATTGTTACAATAATGAATCACATGTGCATTCCTGGCTTGTAGCCGCAGATGGAAGCCAAGTTACAGGCATTGCCGTTATCAGTAAAACCGTGTCTGCAGACACGAAAGAACCTGCGGAAAGCTATGAAGATACGGTTATAATAGAAGTGGGAAGCAGCGAGCAGCAGAAAAATGAGGAAAACCCGAACACCGGAGCTCCCTCGAAAGCGGGAAGCATTGTTCTTTGTTCGGCAATGGTTTTGGCTTTTGGAATTTTCGCCTCTAAAAGAAGCAAATAATGGATAAATGATATAAATAAAAAATCCAGTTCCCGCTCTGAGAGGGGACTGGATTTTTTATTGATTTAATAGAAGGAAATTGTTCCATAAGTCTTTGTAAGTATTTACAGAAAATGCTTAGAAGTGGCTTAACAAGGTTTTTCGCATATTTCTATTTTTTATTTTAAATTTCAGTATAAGTTGGTTTTATAGAACTGGGCACCATTTTGGCACTGCGAATAAGATAATATACACAAGCACAGGGCAGTGCCATCCCGCCATCGGCGGTATAAAAGCTGTTTTACTTTTCCAATACCTCCAAGAGCATTTGGTAAAGCGCGAGTAACGCGAAACAA
>CAZNVF010000035.1:0-11693 GCA_964576395.1 uncultured Oscillospiraceae bacterium | reverse complement strand
GTCAAGAGGTTAAGACACGGCCCTTTCACGGCTGTAACGCGAGTTCGATTCTCGCTCGGGTCACCATAGATCCCTGATGTTAAAAGCATCAGGGATTTTTTAGTATCAATCATTTCTGCTACTAAAACAAACATATTGATTTATGGCCTAAATGGCATAATTAAAAACTGCTGTATTGCATAATCCCTTTTTAGCTTTTATAATGTAAGTATGCCCAAAATAAAAGGAGTGAAAATATGTTTAATTTCAATTATTTTACCCCCACAGATGTGTGCTTTGGAAAAGGCACCACCGACAAGGTGGGAGAATACATAAAAAAATATAACGGAACCAAAGTTTTGATCCACTATGGAAGCGGCAGCATCATACGTTCAGGGCTTCTTAACCGTATTAAACGTTCTCTTGAAAACTTAAACATACAATATGTAGAACTCGGCGGAGTCGTACCCAACCCTCATTTGTCAAAGGTTTACGAGGGAATAGAATTATGCAAAAAAGAAAATGTGGATTTTCTTCTTGCCGTTGGTGGAGGAAGTGTCATTGATTCCACCAAAGCTATAGGTTACGGCCTTACCAATGATGGCGATGTTTGGGATTTTTTTGAGCATACCAGAACCGCTGAAAACTGCATGCCCATCGGCGTTGTTTTGACCATTGCTGCTGCCGGCAGTGAAATGAGCAGCAGCTGTGTTATAACAAAAGAGGATGACAACAAAAAAAGAGGATACAATAGCAATATGTGCCGTCCAAAATTTGCCATTATGGATCCTGAACTCACCATGACTCTTCCTCCCTATCAAACGGCCTGCGGGTGTACGGATATACTGATGCACACTGAGGAGCGATATTTTACAAGTGGTGGAAATATGGAACTTACCGACGGCATAGCCGAGGCGCTTATGCGCACTGTTATTAAAAACGCCCATATTCTCAAAAATAACCCTGATGATTATAATGCAAGAGCAGAAGTGATGTGGGCTGGAAGTCTTTCTCACAACGGCCTGACTGGATGTGGCAGCAATGGCATGGATTTTGGCTCGCATATGCTCGAACATGAGATCGGAGGAATGTTTGATGTGGCGCACGGCGCAGGCCTTGCCGCAATTTGGCCGAGCTGGGCAAGATATGTGTATAAGGACTGTCTTCCAAGATTTAAAAAATACGCTCTCAACGTAATGGGAGTAGAAGATACCGGCAGCGATGAGGAGATTGCAATGGCTGGAATAGAGGCAATGGAAGATTTTTATCACTCTATCGGCATGCCGATTAATATGAGAGAATTGGGTCTTGCCCCTACCGATAAACAGATAGAGGAAATGGCTCACCGCTGCGCATTGGCCACAGGAGGCCATATTGGTTCCGCCAAAATCCTTAAGGAAGGGGACATGGCTAAAATATATCGAATGGCTCTCTAATTTTTTTGTCTTTTCACAATATGACCTTTATTTAAAGCGCTCAATACAGTAAAATTATTTTATCAGTTTGATTTTTCATTTCAAACATAATGTTTACAATTTGTTTAACACAGATTTTCAAAAAATGCTGTATAATATAACCACAAAGGAGGTGTTCACCTATGTGGACAACATCAAGGCTTAAGGATGAGGCAAAGCACACCCTTAACCGCTTTGGCTATTGGATGCCCTTTTTTGTCACGCTTATATCCGGGCTTATTGCTGGAGGAAAAACAAGTATTTTTAGTTTCAATTATAATTTAGATTTTTCCGAAAGTGATTTTTATGATTTTCTCGAATCTGGCCATATCGATAAGTTTTTTAATGAAGTATCTAGGGAATTTGTACATTTCTTCAGGAATCCTGTCGTTGCAACCACAACAATATTTCTCATAGTTTTTGGTTTTTTGGTCGGCATAGTCGTTGCTTTCGGCTGGTCCGCATTTTTGGCCGGGCCCGTTATTGTTGGTAAAAACCGCTATTTTATGGAACACAGAGGCTTTGATTCTAAATTTGAACGCCTTTTCTGGGCATTCCGCCGCGGCCGCTATATGAATATTGTAAAAATTATGTTCATAAAAGATATAACGGTCTTCCTTTGGAGCCTGCTCTTTGTTATCCCCGGAATTATCAAAGCTTATGAATATTCTATGATTCCCTATATACTTGCAGAAAATCCTCAGATAAGCACTGAACGTGCATTCGAACTTTCAAAACAGATGACTAACGGTGAAAAGTGGCATATTTTTTGCCTTGAGCTCTCTTTCATTGGCTGGTATCTTCTTGGTGCTTTTCTCTGCTGTATTGGCGGGGTCTTTGTCGATCCTTATTTTGAGGCAACCAAAGCTGAACTTTACCAAGTTATGCGTGAAAAAGCACACGGCTTAGGCTTTTCCGATTTTGCCGAGCTTCCCGGTTTCTTCCCCGGTCAAGTTTAAAAGCAGTTTTGATCTTTCCTTTTGTATAAAAAATTCATAATTATAAGCAAAAGCAGGCACCCATATAATGTGCCTGCTTTTTATATGTTGATCAAAATTATTATTCGACCTGTACTGAATAGTTAGGGGCTTCTTTAGTAATATAGATATCGTGCGGATGGCTCTCTTTAAGACCCGCTCCAGTTATACGTACAAACTGAGCCTTTTTCTGAAGTTCCTCAATGGTGGAACAGCCGCAGTAGCCCATTCCGGCACGCAGTCCGCCAAGTATTTGGTAAACAGCTTCTCCCACGGTTCCTTTGTACGGAACACGGCCTTCAACGCCTTCAGGAACAAGTTTTTTATTGTCTTCCTGGAAGTATCTGTCCTTGCTTCCATTTGCCATTGCAGCAAGGCTGCCCATTCCACGGTAAACCTTGAAGCGTCTGCCTTGGTATATCTCGCATTCACCCGGAGCCTCTTCGCAGCCTGCTAGCATCGAACCAAGCATTACTGTGTTGCCGCCTGCAGCCAAAGCCTTAACAACGTCACCCGAATACTTCATACCGCCGTCAGCGACTATCGGAACGCCATATTTATTCGCTACTTTGGCAGCCTCGTAAATAGCAGTTATCTGAGGAACTCCTATACCTGCAACAACACGGGTTGTACAAATAGACCCTGGGCCAATACCTACTTTTACCGCGTCTGCGCCAGCTTTAATAAGATCCTCTGTTGCTTCGGCAGTGGCTACATTTCCCGCAATAAGAGCAACCTCTGGGAAAGCCTGTTTTATTTTCCTTACGCACTTCATAATTCCGGCGCTGTGGCCATGCGCAGAGTCAAGTACAAGTACATCTACTCCCGCATTTACAAGAGCTGCAGCTCTGTCCAGTACATCGTTTGTTACACCTATCGCCGCCGCGCAAAGGAGTCTTCCCCCTTCATCTCTGGCCGCATTCGGGTATTGAACAGCTTTTTCAATATCCTTAATGGTAATAAGGCCTTTGAGCTTTCCTTCGCCATCGACTATCGGCAACTTTTCAATCTTATGCTGTCTAAGTATCTCCTGTGCTTCAAGAAGGGTAGTACCCACTGGTGCAGTTACAAGGTTATCTTTAGTCATAACTTCGCTGATCTTCACACCGTAATCATCAAGAAAACGCATGTCTCTGTTGGTAATTATGCCTACAAGCTTATTTTCATCATTGCATATCGGAACACCACTTATTTTGTATTTTCCCATAAGCTCGTTAGCGTCGCCTACAGTATTGTCCTTAGAAAGATAAAACGGGTTGACTATCACTCCGTTTTCGGAGCGTTTTACTTTGTCAACCTCGTCCGCTTGGCGCTCAATGGGCATATTTTTATGAATTACACCGATACCGCCTTCCCTTGCAATGGCGATAGCCATTCTGGACTCAGTAACAGTATCCATAGCTGCAGTCATTATCGGTGCGTTGAGCACTATATTTCTTGCAAGAACAGTCTTAGTGCTCACCTCTTTAGGAAGTACGTCGGATTTTGCAGGAATCAGAAGTACATCATCAAAAGTGAGTCCCTCATAAGGAAATTTTTCATTGCCGTTTGGATTTACCATTTTACCCATCCCACTTTCTTTTAAATTCTAATATCGTAAAACTATTTTAAATAAAATTTTTACTATTTTATCACGCTTTTTGACTCATTTCAAGGCCTTTTTTTATCTCTTTTTCCTAAAAACATTTTCATTCTCAATTATCCACAGAATAAAGGTCCTTTTCATTAGTAATAATCGTCTTTTTATGGCCTTGCTTGCCTCAAAAGCGGTGATGTGGTCCGTTTTGATTTTTCAGCCTTCAGTTTTTTGCATTTTGGGAGCTTTTCCGTGCTTCTTTTCAGAACACTTTCATCACGTATTTCTTTTTCAATATCAGAATGCAGCCTCGCTTCAATTGTTTACATCCCTACTATAATAGTAAATATTTTGACTTCTTTCCCTTTTGTGCTCGCCGTGCTCAAAATTCTGTTAATGGTTTCTGCTTATTGAGCACTCAACAGGAAATTATATTTTCGTACTTGCTGCATTTCAGAAAACTGTTTAGCAGGAACGTTATGCTCCCTATTACTATGTTTTTAGTCTCTTTAGGTACAATAAAAGGTTTTGCCTATCAGCACGAATCCCCGTCAAGAAAGATATTTTCGGCAATATTTTGAAGTTTTTTCCAAATGGTGGTCTTTCTAACACCTATTGTTCCATTAATTATAATAAACCTTTTCATTTTAATTTGAATAATGCTTTTTCATAGTCCTTTACATAGTAGCGGATATTTGTTCGCCCTTTTTGAATTATTGTGTGCCCTTCTGCCTCAAGTTTTTTCTTTTGTGCGGCTGCGCCTCCCGGGTACTTCTCGTTCAGCTCTCCACCGGCTTTAAGCGTCCTCCAGTACGGCGTCTTGTCATTTTCTCTCTGGTAACTGGCCCACGCGGCAATGGAAACGAATACTCCGGCAGTTATAGGTTCCGTAAAATCCGCGCCATTTTCTTCCGCAAAGTATTTGCGTATTGCACCGACAGTTACGACCTTTCCTTCTGGTACAAGCCGCATCACTTTGTCATATTCAATAGGCGGAGCAAAAAACATTTTCTCTCCGCCGTATTTCTTTATGGTTGCCTCATCGGTTACAATCTGAATCTTCGGCATATCTTTATTGTTTCTGAGCATGGCGTTAAAATCCTTTTTATCCTCGTTTGCCATTTATAACCCCCCTTTTGCTATATCATAGCCCACATATAATACAAATGCAATGAGACAGTTTTTTTTAATTTCGTTTGTAACTATATGCTCCACGGTTTTTGGAATGTTTTCAGCTTTTCCTTGAAAAATGCCGGGAACGCTTTTCTGTTCCCTGTCTCGCCAAGCGGCACCAATTCCATAAACTCTTTTTCGTCGGAACAAACGCTTTCGCAGTGTATATTTCTGTTCCCTTTTGGTTTCATCAAATAGTAAAAAGCCACCTCGTGGCAGGCAAGGCCCTCGAAGCGGCCGCCGTCACGGAAGAAATTTTCATGTATGAAAGCAAGGCGCTCTATCTCATAGTGAACTCCGGTTTCCTCAAAAAACCTCTCTGAGCACGGCCTCCTCCGAGCTTTCGCCCATGTGGACCCCACCGCCCACGGAATAGAGATAGTCGGCTTTTTCGTTCCCCGCCATGAGCACGCAGCCATCCTCTATTATAATGGCAACGGCCCTGTATCGGAACCTGTCGTTTCCGCTTGTAAAACAACAATCTTTTTCAGAAATCATATATCCCCGAACAAAAAAGCGCCTTTCGGGCGCTTTTTTACATTATTTTATTACATCCATTCCCATGTATTTGCGAAGGACTTCCGGAACGGTGACGGAACCATCCTCATTTTGATAGTTTTCAAGAATTGCCGCAGTGGCGCGGCCAATTGCCACACCCGAACCATTAAGAGTGTGCACTAGTACGGTTTTTCCCTCTTTTCCATCTTTGCAGCGAATCTGGGCACGGCGCGCCTGAAAATCCTCAAAATTGGAACAACTGGAAATTTCTACATACCTTTCGTAGCTGGGCATCCATACCTCAATATCATAAGTCTTTGCACTTGAGAAGGTAAGATCCCCGGTGCTGAGCACAACAACTCTGTAAGGAAGGCCCAGACCTTGAAGAACTTTTTCGGCTTCACCGGTGAGCTCTTCGAGCTCCTCATAGGATTTATCCGGGTCGGCAAATTTTACAAGCTCAACTTTGTTAAATTGATGCTGACGTATAAGGCCTCTGGTGTCGCGCCCGGCGGAGCCGGCCTCCCCTCGGAAACAGGCAGAATATGCGCAGTATTTTATCGGAAGAGCGGCTCTGTCAAGTATCTCGGAACGGTGAAAGTTAGTCACCGGTACTTCTGCGGTGGGTATAAGGTAAAGGTCCTCATTTTCGAGCTTATACATATCCTCTGCAAATTTCGGAAGCTGGCCTGTACCGGTCATAGAAGCTCTGTTCGCCATAAAAGGTGGAAAGATTTCAGTGTATCCATTAGCGGTATGGGTGTCAAGAAAATAGTTCATGACAGCCCTTTCAAGCCTTGCTCCCATATCTTTATAAAAATGAAACCTTGCACCCGTTACTTTTGCGGCCCTTTCCGGATCAAGAATACCGAGATTTGTACCTATATCCCAGTGGGCCTTGGGCTCAAAATCGAACTTTCTTGGCTCGCCCCAGCGGCGTATCTCTACGTTTTCACTGTCATCCTTGCCAAGAGGCACATCTTTGTTGGGAATATTCGGGATCTTGAGCAAAAGTTCAAGCTGGCGGTCCTCAAGCTGGGCGAGGCGTTCGCCGCACCCTTTGGATTCCTCTGCAATTTTTTTCATTTCGGCCATTATTTCAGAGGTGTCTTCCCCGTTTTTCTTCATCATTGGTATCTTTTTACTGGCTCTGTTCTGCTCTGCTTTAAGCTCATCAGTATGAGCATTGATTTTTCTTCGCTCGGCATCTATGGCTACCACTTCGTCAATGACCTCATCCATGGGTTTAAATCTTCTTCTGCAAGCCTCTTTGACAATCTCCGGATTTTCTCTTACAAATCTTATATCAAGCATATTTTTTCTCCTTCACTTTCTAATTTTTGTGAGCTGCGCGCATATTGCGGCCAAATCCTCTTTACTGTAAAATGGTATCTCTATTACTCCGCCCTTTTGTTTTTCGCTTATTTTTACGGGTTTTCCAAGTTCAGCGGTCATGGCTGCCTGCATTTCCCGATAATAGCTGTCTTTGGGAAATCCCTCTTTTGGGAACTGTTTTTTTGTTCCGGCGTCTTTTTTAGAGGCTAGTTTTTCAGCTTCCCTAACAGAAAGCCCCTCTGTTGCGATTTTTTTAGCAAGCTCAACGCGCTTCTCCTCCGGTGCGGAAAGAATTGCTTTTGCATGCCCTGCGGAAAGACTGCCATCTACAACCATCGGAAGTATATTCTCCGGAAGGGTAAGTATCCTTAAGGTATTGGCAATTGCCGAACGGGATTTTCCTATTGCCTCTGAAAGCTGTTCTTGCGTCATTCCGTATTTATTCATAAGCCTTCGGTAGCCCTCAGCGGTTTCAACGGCATTCAGATCCTCTCGTTGGAGATTTTCAATAAGCGCAAGCTGGTCAGTTTCAGAATCACTCAGCTCACGGATGAGCGCCGGTACTTCTTCAATTCCTGCCATTCTCGCAGCGCGCCACCTTCGCTCTCCTGCGACTATTTGGTACCTTCCCCCGGCCATCGGCCTTATAAGGAGCGGCTGCAAAACACCGTGTGCAGCAATGGAATCCGCAAGTTCAGTAAGGGCGGCCTCGTCAAAATCTTTTCTTGGCTGAGATAGGTTAGGTTCAATTTCAGAAAGCCTTACTGTGCTGACCGAACCAGTTGTTTCACCCTCGCTGTCAGCAAATAGTGCCTCAAGCCCTTTTCCAAGTCCTCTAGATTTTGCCACATTACCCCTCCATTCTATTGTTTTTTATAATTTCATCTGCCAGCGCCAAATATGCCTGTGAGCCTTTTGATGCAAAATCATAATATATAACTGGTTCGCCAAAACTTGGCGCTTCTGAAAGGCGCACATTTCTTGGAATTACCGTTTTAAAAACCTTCTGTGGAAAGTATTTTTTCACCTCTTCTACCACTTGGATAGTAAGGTTAAGCCTTGCATCATACATGGTTAAGAGCACGCCTTCAATATCAATATAGCTGTTATACAGCCTTTTCACCGTGCGCACTGTAGCCATCAGTTGGGAAAGCCCCTCAAGCGCATAAAATTCGCACTGTATAGGCACAAGTATGCTGGTGCAGGCCGCAAGTCCATTTATTGTTAAAAGCCCCAATGACGGCGGACAGTCAATACAGATGTAATCATACTTGTTCTGCACTTTTGCAATTGCCCGCTTAAGGCGCAGAGCACGGTTTTCCATATCTACAAGTTCTATTTCCGCCGCAGCCAAATCTATGCTCGAGGGCAAAATATCAAGATTCTTATATTTTGTGCGGAGTATTGAATTTTCTGGGCTCTCATTTTCTATTATAACATTGTAAATGGAACTTTTTATTTCTCTTTTGTTCATTCCCAATCCGGAGGTTGCGTTTCCCTGAGGATCCGAATCTACAAGCAGGACTCTGCCCCTAGTTCTATATGCCAATGCAGCCGAAAGGTTGACCGCTGTTGTTGTTTTTCCAACTCCGCCTTTTTGGTTTGCGAATGCTATTATTTTGCCCATTATCTCCTCCGGTATCATTTAATTCCTTATAATTATAAACGTTTGGACACGTTTTTTCAATGACATTTATACAAAATCTCTGTTTTCCTTAAAAAATTTCCCCTTTGTAAAACACAAAGGGGAAATTTAAAATGTTTCACGTGGAACATTTCAGCTTGTAAAGAGCGCCATATTCTTCTTTTGTCATTGAGTAGAACGTTTCATCCACTATAGTGCCGTCAAAAAGTTCATATGCTTTGCGAATAGTCCCCTCTTTATTGAAATCGCATTTTTCTATTACTCTGCGGGAACGATCATTAAATACGGAATGACCTACAGTCATCATTTCAAGCTCAAGTGTTTCAAATCCAAATTTCATTGCAGCCTTAACAGCTTCGGTCATAAGCCCCTTGCCCCAGTAATCTTTAGACAGAGCGTAGCCTATTTCAAGGCATTCTTTACAGGCACGCTTAGTATTGCCATTAAGGCCAAGGGAGCCTATAACCTTTCCGTTTTCTTTTAACACCAAAGCAAAAATAATTTCGCCTTCACCACTCATAAAACCGTCAAGGATTTTTTGCGTATCCTCCAGAGTTTCATGCGGCTTCCAACCGGCATTTGGTCCCACATCAGGATTTTTCGCGTATTCATATAGATCCTCAAGGTCTGCTTGACAAAACTCTCTCATTAAAAGCCGCTCTGTTTCAATGCCTTTCTTCGCTTTTTTTCTATATTCATCCATCGGTTTTCCCCTTTTCAAGTGAGTTTTTCCTATTATAGCATTCGTAAATTAAAAGTCAAGTTTGGCCATTGTTCCACGTGGAACAAAACACAAAAAGGCCACCCTTTTGGATGGCCTTTTTGTGTTTTTCAGGGGAATGTGTCTCTGGCGAAGCATACTGCTTCTTTATATCACTGACGGTGCACATGCGGAATGCGCCGGAGCAGTCTTTAAGGTTTTTTCGGCCACGCTTTTATAGGCCGAGCTTTTAGGAATTGAAACTGTATATATAATATTTTCGCTGTTCTCTGTAACCGTGCTCACTGCACCTATTCCGGAACTTTTCATCACATCGACGGCGTGTTCAAATGTATTTATAAAAAGCTTTACATCTTTAACAATATACTTGGGCCTTGACTTTGGAACCTTTTTTTCAGCACAAAGTGAGGTTATGTATCTCTCTGTCTCTGCCACATTAAGAGCTTTTTCAGCAATATGCATTGCAGCCTTTTCCTGCATAGCTTCCTCATCAAGACGCAAAAGCTCCCTTGCATGCCTTTCAGTAAGCCCAGCTTCCGTTATAATTTTACGTATTTTTGGTGAAAGTTTTAATAACCTGAGTTTGTTTGAAAGGGTGGACGGTGCAATTCCAAGACGTTTAGCTGTCTCTTCCCTGCTGACGCCCCAAAGGGTTATAAGTTCAGATATTCCTCTTGCCTCATCAAACACCCCCAAGTCGCTTCTTTGAAGATTTTCAATAAGGGCCCAAACAGCACAGTCCTTATCATTAATGTCATAAACTATCGCCTCTATGGTTTTACGGCCTATAAGAGTACAGGCCCTAAGCCTTCTCTCTCCTGCGATAAGTTCATAACCTCTTTCGGTTTTCCTTACAGCAATTGGCTGAATCAGTCCGTTTTCCCTGATGCTTTGAGCAAGCTCCGCAAGCTCACGGTTGCTGAATTCCCTTCTTGGCTGGAAGGGGCTTGCACATATAAGCTCTATTGGAAGCTGAAGAACGGTATTTTGTTTTTTTAGTGCATCAAATAATCCCATATCATCGCCTCCGGATTAATATTACCACATTTTTCCATATAGTTCTAGAGTTTTTTATCGCACTCTTCGACCTTTTTTTCTATAATTCATCATAAAATATCCTGCAAAAGCTCTTTTTATGTCAAAAAAGCAAGTAAAAAAGCGAAATTTGCGAAAAGTTTTTGGAAAAATAGGAATATTTTTAATATTTATTGTTTTACAATAAATATTTATTGATTTTCGGCATAATCCGCTGTATAATAAACATAAACAATATCTTTGAAGGTGCCCGCATGAAACAAAAAAGTCTTGCATTGTGGCTCAAAGTAATAATAGCGTTTTTCCCTAATTGACATTTTCACCACTCTTGTTCTCATTCCTCAATATAGCAAACACATTGTTCACGTGTTTCCTGAACTGTCAAGTTTCTATCTTCCCTGGTTTTTCTTCGCAATATTGTTCTCTATTCCTTGTTTTGCCGCACTATTTTTTGGTTGGAAAATAGTGGTCAGCATCGGTGCTGACCGTTCCTTCAGTCTGGAAAATTCCATCTACCTTCGTAACATTGCCGTGCTTGCAGCGGCGGATTCCGGTTTTTTCTTTTTTGGCAACCTTGTGCTCCTGCTTCTCAATTTAAACCATCCTAGCATAGCTTTTGTTTTAGCTCCAATAATCACGTTTTTTGGCGTTTCTATCTCCGTTGTGTTCGCTGCCCTTTCCCACCTCATTTATAAGGCCGCAATTCTTCGGGAAGATTCCGACCTCACCATATAAGGGAGGTTCCGTATGTCTATTGAAGTAAACCTTGATGTCATGCTCGCAAAGCGCAAAATGAGCATGACAGAACTTTCTGAAAAGGTCGGAATAACCCTTGCAAACCTTTCAATTTTAAAGAATGGAAAGGCTAAAGCTATACGTTTTTCTACCCTTGAAGCCATTTGCAAAGCCCTTGACTGCCAACCCGGTGATCTCCTTTGCTATTTGTCTGAAAAGAAGGAACCATAATATAGGTAGGTTCCGGGCCTCTTGCTGTTGTCACACCCGGCCACACTATTGCCGTGCTGTCGGCGGCATCCGGGCACAAAGAAAGGGCTTTCAGAGACACCCTAATCTCTGAAAAGCCCTTGATTCCAAGCCATTCTGCCGTTCTGACAACCGCATTTAATCGTATCCATCCTTGGGTTTACATTTCCACAAACTCGGAAGCTACATGGAACTCCGGATGTTTGGCCACATACTGGTGCAGGATCGTTCTCTGTGTTTCAATGGGAACGCTGTCACTGCAGGTTTCATCGTCACGGCTGAGACGCATATAGAGCGCTGTATTGTATATTGGTTG
>CAZNVF010000034.1:0-11981 GCA_964576395.1 uncultured Oscillospiraceae bacterium | reverse complement strand
GTGTATGTTATAAAAGAAAATGAGCGTTTTGCAGGGTGGCTTGGATATAATTTGCTTTGGGACAATATTCCTTTTATGAATACGCTTTACATATTAGAACCTTGCCGTGGAAAAGGGTACGACAAATTACTTGTTGAATATTGGGAAAAGGAAATGAAATAAAAAATTATACTACTGTTATGACGTCCACCCAGTCCAATGAATACGCCCAGCATTTTTATAATAAATTTGGATATAAAGCATTGGGCGGCTTTGTGCCAGAAGACGGAACTTATGAAATTATATTTTCAAAAAGATTGTAATAATAATTTTTGTAAAAAACTACTGGTTCGTCCCAGGAAAATAAAAAAATATCCGCGTCATAAAGCTGAAAAAGCTCCATAATGCGGATATTTTATTGCGAAAATGTAAAGTAGATATCCAGTACCAACAATGCCGAAAGGTCCCAAAAATAAATGGACCTGCGGTGCGCTGTTTTGCTTTCTCACCGCAGGTGTGGAGCTAGTGACGTGACTCGAACACGCGACCTGCTGATTACGAATCAGCTGCACTACCAACTGTGCTACACTAGCATAAAATATCACATAAAATTCACTTTGATTATTATATCTGATCTTTATCTCTCAGTCAAGAAGATTTTTCCCAAAAATAAGGTCAAAAAATAAACAAAAAAGAGGTAGTTTAGCATTTTAAGCAAAAATTAATAAATTAAAAGTAGAATTATTTTAATTACGCTGATATAATAGCCTTTAGATTTGATGAAAGGGGAAGTGCCTTTGTTCAGCCGTAAAGTCGCAGTAATGCGTACACGAAAGTACGGAAAGCTTTTTCGCTTTGTCATAACTTTTGCAATAATAATTACAGCTTCATTCCTTATTTCCTATGGCTGGCAAAGGTATGAAGAAGAAAAGTACCCGGAAGGAACAGAGGAAAACTATAGCCTTCCAAATGCCTTCCTTGACTTTGCCCAGCTTGTAACTGATTTTTTCAGCAAAGATAGCGCAAAAAATGACAATATTGCCTCTACAAATTCAGGGGAGAAAAATAATTCTGAGGTAACCGAAATAATTGGTGGAACAGATAATCCTGACCCAAAAATAGAAGACGAAAATAGTGGTGATGACGAACCCTTAGCCGCTAAGGGAGGAATTGTAGAAGAAACAAAAGCTGCAAACGAATCTTCTTTTAGCTCTTCTGTTTTTGTTGGAGATTATTTTGTATACTATGCTGATTATATGAAATATTGTGAATATGCTGAACCAGTTTATGCAACAGAATACGACCTTAACACTCTACTTTCAAAAAAGATTATTAGAAATGAAAATGAAGAGGTCATGCTTATTGACTATATAGCTTCTATTGAAAATGTAAAAGCAATTTACATAATGCTTTCTGCTGAAAGCATATCATGGATGGATTACCCAACATTTGTAAAAAAATATATTACACTTATAGATGAAATAATTGCTGTGCAACCCGATGCCTGTATTTATATACAATCTATATTACCAATAAATTCAGAAGAGACAGAAAAAAGAGGATATTCGGTGACTAATGAAAAAATAGATCAAATAAATTCTTACCTTGCTTCAATTTCAGAGGAAAAGAAAATTTGGTATTTAAATGTTGCCGAGGAATTTAAAGACGAAAATGGAGAGCTTCCCTATGAAATGACAACTAATGGCATACGCCTTACCGATGAGGCTTATGCTATATGGTATGACTATATTCTTACCCATAAAGCGCATTGAACTGTCTTTTCAAAAGCAAATTAAAAGCCCAATCGTGGTTTTGAGTTTCTAATCAAAAAACAATTTATAGAAAAATATATCATTTGGGCCATTCTTGACATGGGCACGCATTACTATGATATTTTTATTATAACTAAAAAAAGAACCAGAAATTTCCGGTTCTTTTTTTAGTTATAATAATGTGTTTTTTCACCAAAAATGCTAACGAAAATCTGCGCATGTTAAAGTTGCAAAAAATTTAAATGAAACACATAATTTTATTTTATGTTATGAAGCTTTCTGTATTCTTTAGGGGAACATCCTATGGTTTTTTTGAATTTACTCGAAAAATAGCTTGAACTTGAAAAACCTATTTCATAGCAAATTTCCGTTATATTCATATCCGTCTCTTCAAGAAATGCAATAGCTTTTTTCATCCTTACAGAATCAAGATATCCTATAGGAGTTGAGGAAAGTTTTTCATTGAATTTTCTATAACATTCGCGTACGGAGATATTTGCGGAAGCGGAGATGTTTTTAACGGTTATGTTTTTAGAATAATTTTCATTTATGTAATCAAGCATCTTCGTAATTAAAATTTCCATCTTTTCTTCTGGAATTTCTTTAGGAACATTTTTAATAAGTATTTCACAAAAAATTTCAGAAAGAGTGTTTCTTATTGAAAACTCATAAAAATATCTTTCTTCCTTTTCGAACATATATATTAATTTTATTTTATTTATGCAACTATTTTGCCAATCTGTTGTCGGAGAAAAAACAATGAATGGAATGTTTTTATTTTTGGAAAGAGGCTTTATATATTTTGTGTAAAGCGGATTTGAAGCACTGTTTTCTGTAACAAAACTTCCGCTGAAAGCAATTGCAAAAAATTTAGAACCTTCTTTTGAAATATCGGAATAGCTGTGGAAGCAGTTTGAATTTATAAAAATGGCTTTTCCAGGTTCAAGAATAATTTCTTTTCTTTCAACGGTAACTTTCAGCTTTCCTCTAATAAGAAAGCTGATTTCAAATTCGTTGTGCCAGTGAAAAGGAACAATATGGCCGAAATATTTTTTGAAATCAAGCATATATACAGCATAAGCAAGCCCACCGGTTCGATGAATGTTGTATTCATAAGATTCCTTGCTAAGAAAGGTTTCAACGTATGGTTTTATCATAGCGACATTCCTTTGGCAGTATTTATAAAATTTATGGCACAATTTTAGTATTTATTTTAGTATATCACATTTATAATTGATATGCAATAATTAATTAACAGGGAGGGAACATTTTGAAAAAAATTATAATTGCACCAAGCACCTATATTCAGGGTAACGGTGAAATTAAGAATTTAGCAGAGTATTATCGTAAACTCGGTAGAAAAAAAGCGTATATCATTGCAGATGCTTTTATCAAAGAGAAATATGAAAACAAAATAGTTTGCAGTTTTAAAGAAAAAGGAATAGAGTATGAACTTGTTGCAAGCAGCGGAGAATGCTGTGATGATGAGATTAACAAACATATTGAATCCTTGGGCGAAGCTGATGTCGTGGTCGGAATCGGCGGAGGGAAAGCCATTGATACCGCAAAAGCAGTTGCATATTTCAAAAACGTTCCGGTGATTATCGTTCCTACCGCCGCATCTACTGATGCACCATGCAGCAGACTTTCAGTAATATATACCAATGAAGGTATTGTTGACAGGTATCTCTTTCTTAAATCGAACCCAGATATCGTACTTATGGATCTCGATATAATTGCTGATGCACCAGTCAGGTTTCTTGTTTCTGGGATGGGAGACGCTATGGCAACATATTATGAAGCAATGGCTTCCAATCGCACTTGTTCCACTGTTATGGCTGGCGGTTATGCTTCCAAAACAGCCCTTGCCATAGCAAAGCTTTGCCGCGACATTCTTCTTGAAGATGGTCTTAAAGCAAAACTTGCTGCTGAAAAACATGTTTGTAGCGATGCCTTTGAGAATATTGTTGAAGCAAATACCTATCTTTCAGGAATCGGATTTGAAAGTGGCGGTGTCGCTGCTTCTCATTCAATACATAACGGCCTTACCGCACTTGAAGCAACCCATAAGTTTTATCACGGCGAGAAAGTTGCTTTTGGCGTTGTTTGCCAGCTTATAATGGAAAATAATCCCGACCTTGACCTTATTATAAAATTCTTCAAAAGCGTCGGTCTTCCTGTTTGTTTCAAAGATCTTGATATTGAAAATATCGCCGACGAAGAGCTTATGCGTGTTGCAACCATGGCTGTTGCGCCAGGGGAAACAATTCATGCAATGTATATGCCTCTCAGCCCTGAATACATATTCAACGTTATGAAAGCTGCTGATGCATACGCAAGCAGATTTTAATTTTTGAAAAGGAGAAATTTAAGATGAAAGCGGCAATATATCACGGGATTGAAAATGTAACCGTTGAAGAAGTGTCAATGCCAGAATGTGGCGATTATGACGTCATTATAAAAAACATAAAGTCAGGAATCTGCGGCACAGATATAGGTGCTTACTATCATGGCGGTGAGGCGGCCGGCATCTTTCCGGAACACCAGTTCGGTCACGAAATGTCAAGCGTTGTTTATAAAGTTGGCGCAAAAGTTGCTCCTGAAATAAAAGAAGGTATGAGAGTTTTTCTTAACCCTTGCCTTTCCAAACGCCCAGATTGTGGGCTTTCGATTCTTGAAATTTGCGACGAATGTGGCGCATTTTCTCAATATGTCCAAGTTCAGGATGCAAAGCTTCATTATAATCTTTTTCCTCTTCCTGAAAATGTATCTTTTGATGAAGCCGCTCTTATTGAACCTTTTGCAGTAGGTATGCACGGCGTAAATATGGGTAAAGCAGTCTCTTCCGACAGAGTTGTTATCTACGGTGCGGGAATGATAGGACTTTGCGCCCTTTCTGCGTGCCTCAGCAAAGGCATTGAAGAGGTTGTTGTCGTTGACGTAAACGAATGGAGACTTAAAAAAGCTAAAGAAATGGGTGCTATTACTTTCAATGCCACAAAAGGGAGCCTTAAAGAATTCCTTCAAGAAAAATTCGGAGCGAACTTTCAGAGTGCAGCGGGACAAAGCGCTGTCGATATTGATCTTTTCATCGATACCGCAGGCACAACAACTGTTATTCCTGAAATTCTTAGCATGGCAAAGAACCGTTCAAGACTTGTAATCATTGCTCTCTATCATCAGAATGTCACCATCAACCCTTATCAGATTCTTGGTGCTGAAATGGATGTAGTCGGTTCTTTCGCATATGCAAATAGCGACATCGAAGAAGTAATAGAAGCTCTTCATGCAAAGTCCACCCCTGTTTCTCAGATCATCACTCATCATTTCACTCTTGACGAAATCAATGCCGCATTCATTCAGGCAAAAGACGCAAACTGCGCACTTAAGGTTGTAATTGACCACGAATAATTACCCCAAACTCTCTTTTATATTTCTAATAACAAAATCGGCGCCTATTATCTTATAGGCGCCGATTTTGTTTTCTTTTTAATTAATAATTTTTTGTCTGAATCTCAAAATAAGACTGGGGATGTAAACACACGGGACAAACAGCAGGGGCAGATTCACCGACATGAATGTGACCGCAATTTCTGCATTTCCAAATAACAATGGAGCCTTTTTTATAAACTTCGCCGTCTTTAACGTTTGCAAGAAGCTTGCGATATCTCTCTTCATGCTCAGCTTCAATTTTGCCTACTGCTTCAAAACGGCATGCAATCTCTTCAAATCCCTCTTCACGGGCTTCTTTTGCGAAGGTTGCATACATATCGGTCCACTCATAGTTTTCACCTTCTGCTGCAGCAAGAAGGTTTTCAGCAGTATTGCCAATACCGCCAAGATATTTGAACCAAAGTTTTGCGTGTTCCCTTTCATTTTCAGCGGTCTCAAGGAAGAGAGCTGCAATCTGCTCATATCCTTCTTGTTTCGCTTTACTTGCAAAGAAGGTGTATTTGTTTCTTGCTTGGGATTCGCCAGAAAACGCGGTCATAAGATTTTGTTCGGTTTTAGAGCCTTTAAGTTCCATTTTTCTGTCTCCTTTTTCATTTGTAATAGTTTCTTCTTCCTCAATAGGAATAAATTCAGAAGCGCCATGTTTGCAGAGAGGGCATACAAAGTCAGGGGGAAGTTCCTCGCCTTCATATACATATCCACATATAGGGCAGCGCCAGCCCTTTTTAACTTTTTTTACTGGCTTCGGCTTTACAGATTTCTGGTAATAGTCGTAAGTCATAGATTCAATGTCGGAAAGGATCTCGGCGTCAGTAACATCCGCAATAAACATTGTATGAGTGCCAAGGTCGATTTCCTGAATAACTTTTCCAGAAACGAAAGCGTTTGCACTTTCGTTTAAATGAAGGATTCCATTTTTACCTCTAGCCGCATTGCAGTCTTCAAACTTCTCGGAATCTTTTCCGCTTCTGAACCCGAAGGATTCAAAAATGCTGAATGGAGCTGCAGTGCTGAGCATGGAAACAGTGAACTCACCGGTACGTTTGATCATATCATGAGTGAGATTAAGCTTATTGACAGTAACGCTTACACGAAGAGGGCTGTCAGTTACCTGAGAAAAAGTGTTGATGATACAACCATTGTCTTTTCCGTTTTCTTTGGCAGAAAGCACATAAAGACCATAAGAAATTTTAAAAAGTGCTTTATTATCCATATAATACTCCTTTAAATTTATTTGTGTCAGTGACTGGTACACTTTTGGGAACATTCTGGGCAAATTCCGTCAAAAAACAAATGATATCTGGTTATTGTAAACTTATATTTGTCCTCAATTTTTGAGCATATACTGTGAAGTTCAGGAAGGTCAATATCATGGATTTTTCCACATATTGTACATCTGAAATGATGATGTTCAGAGGTGACTGCGTCAAATCGGTCAGGTCCATCTGGAACACGCAGGTGACGGATAGCTCCTTCCTCTGCCATTCGGTTGAGAATGCGGTAGACAGTAGCTTTACTTATTGTTGGATAATTATTGTGGAGGCAACTATAAATTTCATCAGCAGTAGGATGGTCAAGAAATGTAAGCGCCGCCATTACAGCCGATTTCTGAATAGTGTCTTTAATTGAGAATACCTCCTAACTAATAATTATTTGTAATTACTATTATATAACATATTTTCGCTTTGTCAATAGGGGGTAATAATTTTATCTTGTTTTTCTCATAATAAAATATGAATGCTCGTTTTTATTTATCTGTAATTATAAAGTGATTAGCTATGAAAAAGTAAATATTTTAAAATTCTAAAAAGAATGATATATGCTATTCATTATATATTTAATGGAAGCAAGCAAAAATGCCCTCTATGGAAACAGTTTTTATAAGATTAAATTTATTGAATGCTGAGCCGCGGTTCAACCGGTTAAAATTTACTTTATTTTCCTTTGATAATTTTTTACCCCCGGTGTCAAAATAATGTTGCAAACGCAAAACAAACAAAGGAGTGTAAAATCAATGTCCAGCAAGCAGGCTAAAGAAGCTCTTGAAAGAGTTAAACAGGAAGCAGCAAGCGAAGTTGGCGTAAACCTCAAACAGGGTTATAACGGCGACCTGACTTCCCGTCAGGCCGGTTCTATCGGTGGCCAGATGGTTAAAAAGATGATTGAGTCTTACGAAAACGGCGTAAAATAAGCAGAAATGCAAAAAACAAAAGTGGAAGAGATGAGAATCTCTTCCACTTTTGTTATACAAAAAAGCGATCAAACAGTTGACATGCGCTATACTATGATGATATAATTTGTGACAATATGTCATATGCGGAGGACATCTATGCCAACACAAACATTTATGAAGCTTCCAAGTGAAAAGAAACAAAGAATATTTTCTGCAATTTACACAGAACTTCAACGGGTTTCATATACAGAAATGTCTATAAACCAAATAATTAAAACTGCGGGAATACCGCGTGGAAGCTTTTACCAATATTTTGAAAATAAAGAAGATGCGTTTAATTGGTTTTTGGATAGGATATCGGAAGATCTAAAGAACTATATTTCAGAAAAAATACTCTCAGTTCATGGCGATATTTTTGAAATAACAGAAAGCCTTTTTGAGACCTTTGCCGAAGATGGCCCGGGATTTTTAGGCCCAGACGTTATAAAACATACCATACCATATGTGGATATAACAAAAATAAGCCCTTTTACTAAATATATATCTGGGTTCAGTAGAGAAAAGCGTTTTCAAATGTTTAGTGCACTCGGCATAGGAAATCTGAAAGCAAAAAGTGAAGAAGAGATACTGGATATCATCTCAATAATCGGGGCAGTTTTTTACAGCATGATACCGTCAGTATATACCCATCCCGAAAACAAGAATGAAATATGTGAAAGTTTTAACCGTAAACTTGCAATAATAAAGCGTGCAGTTACATAAATGTTGGAAATTGGAGGAAAACAGTATGGATAAAAAACAGCTTGTTCATGAAGCACTTCTAGCAAGGGAATTTGCATATATTCCATATTCAAATTTTGCGGTAGGTGCCGCACTTTTAGCAAAGAACGGAAAAATATATAGGGGATGCAACATTGAAAACGCCAGCCATACCCCAACAAACTGTGCGGAACGCACAGCGTTTTTCACTGCCGTAAGCGAGGGGACATGCGACTTTGAAGCGATCGCCGTGGTCGGGGGTCCTGCGGGGAGACCACCCGTAGATTTTTGCTTTCCTTGCGGTGTTTGCCGTCAAGTGATGATGGAATTTTGCAAAAAAGATTTTAAGATAATAATAGGAAAAAGTGAAGACGATTATGAGGAATATACCCTGGAAGAGATATTTCCACATGGCTTTTCGGGGGCCGATCTGGAAAGGTGATAAAATTCTTTACAGAATAAAAAATGGCTTCTTTGGTCTTTATCGCAGCAATTTTATTGATTAACGGCCGCTTTACGGCATGCTATTTTTATTGTGTTTAGCTTTGTTTAATAATAAAAAATCCCCGCCAATCGGCAGGGATTTTTTATTTAAAGTTTAAACTACGCAGCTTGGGGCAGTGTTGTCTTCATTTTCAAGCCTTGGTGGAAAAAATTCGTTTGTGGGGAATTTGATATGTTTAAATACTTCGCATGGGTCGTCTGTTGTAGTGACACATTCTTTGCCGGGAACACAAAAGTCATATGCAGGAATAAGCATCTGTACTCTTCTTTCAAGCTGTACAATGGTGAATAATCCCAAAGTGACAAGAACTTTTCTATTTCCACCGGTTGTTACGCCACCGCCGAAAATTTTGCAAACGCATTCCGGAAGGTTAACCTCCGACTGGCAACATTCACATTCGCAAGCATCTGTCATTCTGGTGTTAAGTACAATAGGCGAGACAGTTTGAACAACTGCTCTTGGAGTATCAGTGGTTCTTCCGCCGTCTTCAAATGTATTATCCGAACTAAAAACTTTTACATTTCCTTCGCTTCCGTAAAGAATGACTTTTTTAGAAAAGAATGCTATTCCGGTAATCGTATCCGCTGTAGAGATTGGAGTATAATATGCGGAGAGGTTTACAAGGAAATAAAAAGTCATATCTACGGAGTAAAATCCGCGATTGAAAGGAATCGGCTCAACCTCAAGAAAAACATTGAGCACTTCAACACTTTTTGCTTTAACGCTTAGTGCGCTGTCTATTTTTTCCTGATCACATGGTGAAAAATACACCTGAAGATCTTCTAAACAATCTTTGTCTGAGCACGAGTCATAGATCCTACCTGCATCAATGCAGACGGCCTCCTTGAAGCAGGCAGTACCGTTGTTGTTATTTTGTTCTGCCATAATAATCCTCCTATCAGAATGCTAAGTTGCCCCTGTCTTCATAATGGAGGCACACTCAATACATTTTATGATAAAAGGCATTTTTTGTTCACTTAAAATCTCATATCTGAAATAATATCTTCAAGATGTAAAGGTCTCAGTGCTCTTTCAGCTAAAAGGGCTGCAAGCTTTTCTGCTGTGTCGTTTCCGCAGTTTCCAATTGAGGAAACGATTGATGTATTGCTGCCGTCAATAGAACATTCTATGTAATAACTCTTGTTTTCTTCAATAATGCGGTAACTTATGTCAAAATCTCTGTCGTCTTCCTCTTTTGCTTTGAAGCATGCGGTATACATTGTAAGCACCTCTTTATAATAATTTGTATGTCAATTTGATTATAAGACGGAAAGAAGACATAAATCCAGCGGAAAAATATAACTATGACTATATGGAATAATTTAATCTTATAGAGGCTTTGGAATATTTTCTGCAAGGAAGAGGGGAATATAAATTTTAGAACGAGTAAAAGTATTTGGAAAGCCTTTTAATACTTTTTAGTCTTGCTTTCGCAATGGCATTTTAGTACAAATATAGCAAATGTATAAACATGTTTCATAAACTTGAGATTATCAGCATCAGCTATTTTAAAGTTCTTAATCAATAACTGCTTTTATAAAAAAGACCGATTATAACATTCAAGCGCAGCATATTTAGGCTTCGCTTGAATGTTATTTTACGATTTTTCTTCCTTCAAGATAATACCGCTTTTCATAAGGATGACCCATAGCGAAGCTTTTTCTGACAAAAACGGAATTGTTTTTTATCATTTCGTAAACACTGTCTCTGTCAAACTCTTTGTAAGTAAAAGCAATGCAGCCAGGCTTTTTGCCAAGGCGCTTGCAGGTTTCAGCATCGTGAATATATTCTATGCTTGCCTGCGGGTGATTTTCAAGCCATCTGTCAAGAATAGGCTGAAGTTCCTGCAAAGAAGGAAGAGAGTCTAAGCTGAGTCCCATCTCCTTAAGAGCGGCGTCACAGTCCTCCACACCGGAAAGGAGTCTGTTCATACACTCATAAGGCATAGCAGGGTCATAGAGGTTTATAATCTCTGCAAGGCACCAACGGGCTGGGTGGCTTTCACGCTCTTCGGTAGAGAGTGTCTTTTTGAGTTCCTCCCAGTAACATTTTGCGGTGGCAAAGGAGTGGTTGCCATCGCCCATGGCAAATGAAAAGGTAGAACCGTTTTTAATAAAAAGCTCATCAAAAATATCTGCAATTTCCTGCAAAAGCACCGGGCTTTCGACCTTTGCACCGGAGATGTGCCCGCCGCCTTCCATAAGGTCAAAATCGTATACTTTTTCTAGTGAGGAATATTTTTTATCGAGCATTCTCATAAGTTTGTTTTCTTTATCTACTATAAGCATGAGCACATGAGGAAATTCAAGTACGGCTTTTTTTCTTATAGCTACCCTTGGAATGACTCTTGAAATATCAGTCATCTCAGTGACTTTAATTAGTTTGTCAGAGCCTGGATTATAGTCATACTGTTCAAGGTCAAAAGCTGCTACAAGGCCACGTCTTGTGCCATCAGGAGTGTCGCGAAGGGTAAAGATCATAGTCTTTCCTATGTCCTCAAGTGTTCCGTCAGAGAGGTATTTCTTCATGGCCTCAGCACGTTTTTCATAGTCGTTATCTCCGGCAAGGAGCCATGCTTCGGGAAGGGTCATATTAAGTGTCGAAGGTGCATCCCCAACGTATTCTTTTACCCTCTGCCAATATTCCGGCTGAGCAGCATATTGGTCGCATGCGAGCACCGCATATTTTGAATAGTCGACATTTTTATTAGGTAGAACTATATTTGGAACGGCGATGCCGAGTTTTTTAAATTTTTCTTCGTAGTCCATATTATAACCTCCAGTGCGTCATATAAAATATGATATATATTTTGTAAAGAAAATGCAAGAAGTTTATTTTATGTATCCCCCAAAAAACTTAAATAAAGTATTGATAAGGTTATATTTATTGTGTTAAAATTATTTTGTTGAAAAAATGGAGGCAGTAATGGAAATAAAGAAAGATAAAAAAAGTACTTTAATCTACTCAATAATAGGAATAATAATATTTTTTATCAGTGCAGTTGGGTTTTATTTTTTTAAGTTTTATGCTGGTATTTTGATAATCTTGCCGTCAGTAGTGCTCAATACATTCAATATATGGAAGTGTTTAAGAAGCAGCAGGAGCGAAAATACAGAAGACAATAAATGCGACGAAAATAAGAACGGCATCTAAAATATATCGGGGTGATGTGTATATGGACAGCAATATAAAAAGAATAGGAGTTTTGACTTCTGGAGGGGACGCTCCTGGAATGAATGCAGCTATTCGTGCAGTGGTTAGAGCAGCCAGCTACCGTGGCATTGAGTGCCTTGGGGTCCGCCGAGGATTTAATGGACTTATAAACGGCGATATAATTCGT
>CAZNVF010000033.1:0-12057 GCA_964576395.1 uncultured Oscillospiraceae bacterium | reverse complement strand
CTCGGCAATACAAAGCAGTAAATTATTGATATATGCGACATGGGTGGATCTCAAAATAGTTATACTGAGTGAAAGAAGCCAGATATAAAGAATCATAAAAGGCAGTCTGTATGATTCTGTCGACAATGGCTCATCTTGTTCCGGCGGGCTTGATATACCGCCCGAGATATTTGTTAAATAATTACAGACATCGGAGGAATATATATGATAAACGGTTATCACCGCACTGCTTACTGCGGCGAATTTAATGAAAACAATATCGGTCAGGAAGTTGTGGTTTTTGGATGGGCGCAAAAGACTAGGGACCTTGGAAATCTTATATTTGTGGACCTCAGAGATAGAAGCGGTATACTTCAACTTGCTTTTGGCGACGGTACGTCCAAGGAAGTGCTTGAAAAAGCCGCAGCTATTCGTGCGGAATATGTTATTGAGGCCAAAGGCGTGATACGCAAACGCGAATCTGTCAATAATGAAATTCCCACCGGCCATGTGGAGCTTTTTGTTAATGAAATTTATATACTTGCAAAGAGTCTTACCCCACCCTTCGAAGTAAGCGACAATACCAACGCCAAAGAGGACCTCCGTCTTAAATACCGTTACCTTGACCTTCGCCGCGGCGAAATGCAGAATATTCTTATGATGCGCCACAAGATAGTAAAAGCTGCACGTGACTATTATGATGAAAATGGATTTATGGAGATAGAAACTCCTGACCTTATAAAATCCACCCCTGAGGGAGCAAGAGACTACCTTGTACCTTCCCGCGTCCATCCAGGCTGTTTTTATGCTCTTCCCCAAAGCCCTCAGCTTTATAAGCAGCTTCTTATGATGTCTGGATGCGACAGGTATATGCAGGTGGCACGCTGCTTCCGTGATGAGGATCTTCGTGCAGACCGCCAGCCAGAATTCACTCAAATAGATATGGAAATGAGCTTTGTTGATGAAAATGACATTATGGAAATTAACGAGGGACTCATAAAATATGTATTCAAAAAGGTTTTAAATGTGGATGTTAAAACACCGTTTAGGCATCTTACATGGAATGAGGCCATGTCGCGCTTTGGGTCCGATAAACCAGACACTCGCTTCGGGCTTGAGCTTAATGATATTTCCGACCTGCTTGCGGGCTGTGGATTTAAAGTCTTTGCAGAGGCAATTGAAAAAGGGGCTGTCCGTGCTATAAATGCAAAGGGCGCAGCTTCTATGCTTACCAGAAAAGAGATAGATAAACTTACCGAAACAGTTAAACTTTTTAAAGCCAAAGGCCTTGCATGGACGAGACTTACACCTGATGGAGAGACCTCCAGTTATGAAAAATTCCTCACGGATGAGGAGAAAAACGCTATCCGTAAGCGCCTTGGAGCAGAAACCGGAGATGTGATTTTCATTGTGGCTGACAGCAGGAATGATATAGTGTTCAATGCACTCGGGGCTCTCCGTCTTGAGCTTGGCAAACGCCTTAATCTTATTCCTAAAGGAACCTTTGACTTCATTTGGGTAACAGATTTTCCACTGTTTGAGTGGAGCGATGAAGAAAACCGCTGGATGGCTATGCATCATCCCTTCACTTGTCCGCGCCCCGGCGATGAAGATAAGCTTATGACAGACCCAGGCGACTGTTATGCAAGAGCATATGATATGGTGCTTAACGGATGTGAACTGGGCGGTGGTTCTATACGTATCAGCGATACAGAGATACAGGATAAGATGCTTCAAGCGTTGGGTTTCACAGAAGAAGAAGCTCAGGCACGCTTTGGTTTCCTACTTGACGCTGAAAAATACGGTGTTCCGCCACATGGCGGAATGGCGTTTGGCCTTGACCGTATGGTAATGCTTATGCTCGATCGCCCCTCCATCAGGGATGTCATTGCTTTCCCAAAGGTGCAGACAGCCAGTGAACTTATGACAATGTGCCCCACAGAGGTTGACCAGAAAAACCTTGACGAACTGCATATTGCCATAGTAAAAGACGAACAGTATTGTTGAAAAACAAAAGGCGTTTCTCATAGAAACGCCTTTTGCATCGTTTACGGTATGAGGCACTGAAATAAATATTTTGGAGGTATTTATGTCCGGTATAGCAGAATTTGAACTTATTGAAACACTTCTTAAAAAAAATGCCACTATTTCTACAGCAGAAAGTTGCACAGGAGGAATGATAGCCGCGAGACTGACATCGGTTTCTGGCGCTTCTGGGGCTTTCCAATATGGTGCAGTTACTTATTGTAATGAGGCAAAACACAAAACCATTGGTGTGAAACAGGAGACTCTTGACGCTTTTGGGGCAGTATCTGAAAAGACTGCCGAAGAGATGGCTGCGGGTGTTCGCACAATAATGGGAGCAGATATAGGAGTTTCAGTCACTGGAAATGCCGGCCCAAATGCCTCTGAGAATAAACCGGTCGGCCTTGTATATATAGGCGTTTCAAGCTATGCATATTCCGCCGTGTTGGAAAACCACTTTGAAGGTGATCGTATCTCAATACGAGAACAGGCGGCCGATGCTGCTTTAGAGCTTGCTCTTTTGGCCGCGAAAAGGATAGGAGAATGACTTAATGATAAATTGTGTGCTGTTTGACCTTGACGGAACCCTTGGTGACCCCTATGAAGGGATAACGCGTTGCATAAAATATGCTCTTTCGAGTGTCGGCCTTGAGGAGAATAACACTGCTAAGCTACGAAGCTACATAGGCCCGCCCCTTAGAGATACTTTTGCGCTCTATGGCTTCAGCCCAGAGGAATGCGAAAGACTTGTGGAGAAATACCGTGAGCTTTATCATGCAGAGGGAATACATCAGAATAAAATATATGATGGAACTGTTGAAATGTTGCACGAACTGAAAATGATGGGATGCAAGATCGCTCTTGCGTCATGTAAGCCGGAAGAAGCTTGCAAAACAATCCTCGAAGAGTACGGTGTCGCAGACTGTTTCGATGCCGTGTCCGGCGCTACCCCTGATAAAAGCCGCGATAGAAAACCTGAGATAATCGCTGAAGCACTTCGTCGGCTTGAAATTCCAGAAGGCGGCTTTGAAAATGTATTGATGGTGGGCGATAGGGATATAGATATTATAGGCGCCCATGAAAATGGAGTTCGTGCTGTCGGCGCTTCTTATGGTTATTCTGCGCCCGGCGAACTTGAATCTGCTGGAGCAGATTACATAGCCGACTGCCCGCTTGATATTGTGAAAATAGCTTCTGAAAACTAATTGCTTTAGAAAAGCGTTGCAAGTGTGATGCTATAATATCAATTTAATTGGAAATGATCTGGCACACAGGTTTTAGATAAATTGAGAAATACGGTTTGAATTGCTGGAAAAATGTGATATAATATTAATTATCTTTTAATACTGACCTCATGTTAGGAGGAAAAATATTTTGAAAAAATTTATTGCGCTAGTTCTTTGCATTATGTTCTTTTTATGTGGCTGTGACCAAAAGGCAGAGCCCTTCTATGAGGAGACTAATGAATTTATAACGCTTACCACTACATATACATATTATTTTAGCGATGAGACGTATCTTCTTTGCAGGTGGAACAACAAGACGGAGGGGTATATTCGTTTTGATGATGTTTTTGAGCTTCAGCGTTTAGGCTCCGACGGGGAATGGTATGTTATAAAGGAATTAGGGGAAGCAGAGTTTAATACTAGCTACTGCCATGAAATTGAAGCAAACACTGAATGTCTGGCAAGATATGACATAGATCTCTTCACAGGATCCTTAAATAACGGAGTAACTTACCGCATATCGACTTATTGCTATGATGAAAATAATAATTATTATCAAATTTATGCAGAATTTATCTGCGATGATGAGGCAGCGGAAAAGGAACTTAAAGAACTTTCGAGCGCCGCTCTTGAGGGAATAGAGGAAGACGGCGTAGCAGAAAACAATTAAAAAAGCACCGAAAAGGGAGAGGTTACATAAGGAAGCAGCCTCTCACTTCAACTTTGTAATTGGGCAAAGTGATTGGATTATAGGGGCTATTATTCCCACTGTTAATCCTTGCCGCTTTCTAAAATCGTTCTTGCTTTTCAGTACTTCTCACGTCATTTTGCAAGCTGTTCCGCTTGTATCTCATCGCACCCGGCAAGCCGAGTTTCTTCGGAATTGTGGTGAAGGTCGATCAGCTTGACCTTCACCACAATTGGTTTCCTTTTATGGCTTGCGCATAGTTCAAATAGCCCCTATCCTTTTGTGGGTCGGCAGATGCGGGACCTTCGCGACACCCTTGGTGAACTTCTGTTCCAATTTCTAGCGGTGTCCTCGGCCGCATTGTGGAGCGGGGCCGCACGGGTACTTACCTCGGCTGTCGTCCAAGTGGTGGAGGATATATGGTGACTGTTCTTGTTCGTCTGACCGTGGTAGGCGGAATAGGCCAATCGCAGGGTTTTGATTGGCAGAGTTATATAAATTGTGGCTTATCATTCCGGTACAATAAGATTTGCAGGTATTTTTTTAATTTTACAGTCTATCCAGTGAAAGCACAAGGAACGGCATACGCCCCTAGGAGAGCCAACTGGCACTTTGCAGCCGTAAGGCTGAAAGTGCCATAACGAATTGCGCACTTTGAAAGAAGCCGCACAACAAAAAGATTATTCTACACCTGGAAACAAGAACAAAAGTAGCATGGCCAATATGCCTGCACCATGCAATAAAATTAATTATTCGGTTTTGATACAATAGCGAACTTTGGGCAACTTCTTTACAGAGGGGCCCAAAGGTTTTTTGTTTGTATAGCAAGGAAAGACTATTCATAAAAGAATTATGCTAATAGCTAAGAATAAAAACTACATAAATTAGCAAACAATCACTTTGCCTGCTAATAAATTGTGAACTTTTTTCTATTCCCCTTGACATAGCAAAAAATATATGTATAATATAGTTGTTAGCACTCGAAAGAGATGAGTGCTAATTCAAAAAAGGAGGCGCGGGCTTTGAGGTTTGACGAGAGAAAACAAAAAATTCTTTCGGCAATTATTGAAACGTATATAAGAACCGGTGAGCCTGTGGGTTCCAAAACTCTTTCTGAAATGCCAAATATAGGCGTTTCACCGGCTACGGTCCGCAACGAAATGGCCGCGCTTTTCTCAATGGGCCTTTTGGAACAGCCACACACCTCTGCGGGAAGAATACCCTCGCATCTTGGCTACCGGGTGTATATTGACAGTCTTATGACTGAAAAACCTTTAACCGAGGATGAAAAAGACGGAATAGACGCTCTTTTTAATGTCGGTGACCCAGATCCGGACAGATTGCTGCAGGACGCAGCTGAAACCTTGGCCGAATATACTGGTTGTGCCACAGTGGCTATGACTACAACCCCAGAATATATAACAGTGGAGCACATTGATATAGTCACGGCGGATAGAGGTACGGTGGTGCTTCTCATCATAGCGTCGAACGGAGTGGTAAAGGGTAAAGTCTGTAGGCTTAATTTTCAGGTTAATGTTGGAATAGTTGATTTCTTTAAAAAATTTGCGAACGGGTGTTTTTCAGGCCATACGCTGAAAGAAATAAGTGCGGACTATGTAAAATCTGTAGCAATACAGCTTGGTGATTATACGGAAGTATTTAACCCTCTTATAGTTGGTATTTATGAACTTTGTAAAGAGGTCTATGATGGACAATATTATTTAGGCGGACAAGAAAAGCTGTTAACCTACAATGAATATTCCGACAGGGCGCTTGAAATAATGAAGTTGCTTTCAAAGCGTGAGCAAATGGGGCCCGTGCTTGGGAACAACCCCACGGGCGTAACAGTGTTCATTGGAAAAGAAAACAGTCTGTCACAACTTTCGGGGAGTTCGCTTCTTGTAGCAAGATTCTCTATTGGGAAAAATGACTGCGGTGCAATTGGCCTTATAGGCCCGGTAAGAATGGATTATTCAAGGCTTATTCCCCACCTTGAATATTTTGCAGATAAACTCGGAACTCTGCTTTCGATGACATATAAACAGAAAACGGGAGAGAAATAAATGGACGAGAAAGAAAAAAACATTACTCAAGAAGAACAGGAAGGTATGGCTTCAACGGAAAACAAAGAAACTGAGGAGTTGAAGGCTGACCTTGAAAAACTGAAAGCTGATTTTGAAAAGCTCAAGAAAGAAAAAGATGAAATTAATGACAGATACCTTCGAATTCTTGCGGAATACGATAATTTTCGAAAGCGTAGCCAACGGGAAAAAGACACTGTTTACGGAGACGCAACAGCAGATGCGGTGACAAAACTTCTTCCTATACTTGACAGCTTTGACAGGGCGTCAAATTATGAGTGCCCAGATGCTGAATATAAAAAGGGAATAGACCTTATTGGAACATCGATCAAAGAAGCTTTTGACCAGCTTGGAATAAAAGAAATTCCGGCCATGGGCGAACAATTTGATCCAAATAAACACAATGCAGTGATGCATATCGACAATCCTGCTTATGAAGAAAACGTGATAACTGATGTTTACCGCAAGGGTTATACGCTTGGGGATAAAGTGATTCGTTTTTCAATGGTAGTTGTCGCAAATTGATTATGCAATAAAGGCTTTTTGCCTTTGTATATAAATAAACTATATAAAATCAATCTTCAGAATTTGGAGGAATAATATTATGTCTAAAATCATTGGTATTGATCTTGGTACTACTAATTCCTGCGTAGCAGTTATGGAAGCGGGCGAGCCTGTTGTAATTCCTAATCCGGAAGGCGCGAGAACAACTCCTTCAGTGGTTGGCTTTTCTAAAACTGGAGAGCGTGTTGTTGGCCAGGCTGCAAAACGCCAGGCAGTAACCAACCCCGAAAGAACAATTATTTCTATTAAACGTAAAATGGGTTCCGACTATAAGGTTGGTATTGACGGAAAAAACTATACCCCTCAAGAGATTTCTGCAATGGTGCTCCAAAAGCTCAAATCAGATGCTGAAGCATATCTTGGGGAGACTGTTTCAGAAGCTGTTATTACTGTGCCTGCTTATTTTACTGACTCCCAGCGTCAGGCCACAAAAGACGCAGGTAAAATTGCCGGCCTTGATGTAAAACGTATTATCAATGAGCCTACTGCTGCGGCTCTTGCTTACGGTGTAGATAAAGAGAATGACCAGAAAATAATGGTCTATGACCTTGGCGGTGGTACTTTCGATGTATCTATAATTGAAATGGGCGATGGTATTCAGGAGGTTCTTGCAACAGCGGGTAACAACCACCTTGGCGGTGATGACTTTGATGATAGACTTATCAATTACCTTGCGAACCAGTTCAAAGCTGAAAATGGAATCGACCTTAGAAACGATAAAATGGCTATGCAAAGACTTAAAGAGGCCGCTGAAAAGGCAAAGATCGACCTTTCCGGTATGACCCAGACTAATGTAAACCTTCCGTTCATCACTGCGGATGCCACTGGCCCGAAACATCTTGACTGCAACATTACCAGAGCTAAATTTAACGAGCTCACTGCAGACCTTGTTGAAGCAACTATGGGACCAGTACGCCAGGCCCTTTCTGACGCAGGGCTTAAAGCCAGTGAGCTTGATAAGATCCTTCTTGTGGGCGGTTCTTCCCGTATTCCTGCTGTTCAAGAAGCCGTAAAAAACATTATCGGTAAAGATCCATTCAAAGGCATTAACCCTGATGAGTGCGTAGCTATCGGCGCGGCTATTCAGGGCGGTGTTCTCACTGGCGATGTAAAAGGACTTGTACTTCTTGATGTAACTCCTCTTTCTCTTGGCCTTGAGACCCTTGGAGGAGTTTTCACTAAAATTATCGACAGAAATACTACTATTCCCGCGAAGAAATCCCAGATATTTTCCACTGCCGCTGATGGCCAGACCTCTGTTGAGGTTCATGTTCTTCAAGGCGAACGTGAAATGGCAAGGGACAACAAGAGCCTTGGTATGTTCCATCTTGATGGCATTGTGCCAGCACCAAGGGGTATTCCGCAGATTGAGGTTACCTTCGATATTGACGCAAACGGCATAGTCCATGTAAGCGCAAAAGATCTTGGCACTGGTAAAGAACAGCACATAACTATTACTTCTTCCACCAATATGAGCAAAGAGGATATTGAGAAAGCTGTTAAAGAAGCTGAACAGTATGCCGCTGAGGATAAGAAACACCGCGAGGAAATCGATGCAAGAAATGCCGCTGACCAAATGGTGTATCAGTCTGAGAAGACTATAAAAGACCTTGGCGATAAACTTTCTGCCGATGATAAATCAGCTCTTCAGACCAGAATAGATGCGCTTAAAGAGGCGCTCAAGGGCGAAAATATTGAAGATATTAAATCAAAACAGAAAGAACTCGAAGAAAAATTCTACGAGGTTTCAGCAAAGGTTTACCAGCAAACCAACCCTAACGGGGCAGAAAACCAGCCAGGCCGTGACGGCGACAACGGCGGTGCAAAAGGCTCTGATGACGGCTACGTTGATGCCGATTATAAAGAAGTGAATGACAACTGATAATTTCAAAACAGTAAAGCGTAGTATATTTAAAACTGTACGTCTGCCTGTATGAAATAAAGAAATAACTGCCATTGTTCTGCGCAGGGGGGGTACGCCCCTGCGCAGATGTTGGTATTTAAACGTAAGAAAAAGGTGATATATTTTGGCGGATAAGCGTGATTATTATGAGGTCCTTGGGGTAGAAAAGACAGCAAGTGATGATGAAATAAAAAAAGCCTACCGCAAAATGGCAAAGAAATATCATCCAGACCTTAACCCAGGTGACAAAACTGCGGAGGCAAAATTTAAGGAGGTGGGCGAAGCCTACGAGGTGTTGTCAGATAAACAGAAGCGTGCCCGTTATGACCAATTTGGCCATGCGGGAGTTGATCCTTCCTATGGCGGTGGCCAGGGTGGATACGAGCGCTACCAGCAGTATACCCATGGGGATTTTGGGGATTTTGGGGATATTTTTGGAGATATTTTTAACGGGTTCGGTTTTGGCGGTTCTACAAAGACCCGCAACCCAAACGGCCCGATAAGAGGCAATGATACGCAAGTGCGTATTCAGCTTACATTTATGGAAGCTGCTAAGGGCTGCAAAAAGGATATACCCATTCAACGGCTGGAACGATGTGATGACTGCGGAGGTTCCGGCGCAAAAGCAGGCACCAAACCAGAAACCTGTCCAGATTGTGGCGGCTCTGGACAAGTACGCGTTCAGCAGCGCAGCCCATTTGGAGTTATCCAAACTGTTAAGACCTGTTCACGCTGCGGTGGTAAAGGCAAAGTAGTGAAGGATCCATGCAAAGCCTGCAATGGTATGGGTAAAATACGCCACAATAGAAAAATTACCGTCGATATTCCAGCAGGTATAAATGATGGGCAAACCTTTGTAGTAAGAGGCCAAGGTGATGACGGCAGTAACGGGGGCCCAACCGGTGATTTAAATGTCACAGTTACCGTAAAAGAGGACCCGATATTTCAAAGAGATAATTTTGATGTTTGGGTTGATATTCCAATAACATATGCTCAGGCAGTACTTGGGGATAATATTACAGTTCCTACAATTGACGGAAAGGTTTCTTATAATGTGCCTGAAGGAACACAGCACGGCACCACTTTCCGCCTTCGCAATAAGGGTATAACCTATGTGAATGGAAATGGTAGAGGAGATGAATATGTCCGTGTGAGCATAGAAGTGCCGACCAATCTTTCAAACAAACAAAAAGACATGCTCAGGGATTTTGAATCGAGTACGGGAGATAAAAATTACGCAAAACGCAAGAACTTTTTTGATAAAATAAAAGATGCATTCAAGGGAGATAGTTGATGGAGATTTGGAATGAGCTCACCGTAAAGGTTAACACTGAAGATACTGAAAGGGCTGCTAATATCTGCACTATGATTGCGGATGCCGGAATTTATATTGAAGATTACAGCGACCTTGAAAACGTGGTTTGGAACATTGCCCATGTCGACTTAATTGAGCAGAATCTTTTAGAACAGGACAGAACTCATTCACTCATCCATATTTACATCAAACAGAATGCTGCTCTTGCCGAGTGCAAAGAGTATATAAGCGAGCGTCTGGACGCTGAGAAAATAAAATATGAGATATTTACTGTAGGCGTGAATGAGGAAGATTGGGCCAACAATTGGAAGCAGTATTACCACACTCAGCGCATAGGGAAGCGCATTGTTGTTTCTCCGTCATGGGAAGAATATAAACCAAAAGACGATGATGTATTGATGAGGCTTGACCCGGGAATGGCTTTCGGTACAGGAACACATGATACCACCCGCCTTTGCCTTGAACTGTTGGAAGGCTGCGTAAATGACAATACCCGTATTCTTGATATAGGAACTGGCAGTGGAATACTCTCTGTAGGCGGCGTACTGCTCGGAGCGCCCAGCGCACTTGGGGTCGATATTGATCCAGTCGCTGTAAAAGTAGCGAATGAAAACGCAGAGCTTAACGGCGTAACAGGCAGAACAAAGTTTGTTTGCGGCGATTTGACAGATAAGGTGCAGGGGACTTTTGAAATTGTGACGGCTAATATCGTTGCGGATGTTATAATCCGCCTTTTGAGCACAGTGAAAAACTATCTTGTAAAGGGAGGCGTGCTCATAGTCTCTGGAATTATAGACACCCGTGCAGATGAAGTGGAAAGAGCCTGCAATGATTCTGGCTTTACTACAGAAAAACGCCTTGAGCACGGCGGCTGGGTAGCAATACTTTTAAGACTTTGATATGAACATAATAAAAAGGCCCAGCGTTTAGCCGGGCCTTTTTATTATGTTTTAATTGCATTTGAATCTTTGTATCAAGCAATATAATGCACACTATACGGTCTTAGAAACCTACTTTAATGATGGTCATGTTTTTCTTAAAAACCTTGTTTTTTCATATATAGGAAGTTCTATCCAAAATTCCGAACCCTTTCCAAGTTCGCTTTTGACGCCATACCCCCCAGAATTGAGCACCATTGAGGCCCTCACTATTGCAAGACCGAGCCCGGTTCCGCTGCCGCTTCCCTTACGGTAACGCTCCCATATTCCGTCAAGGTCACCGGGAGATATGCCGGGACCATTATCTATAACCGAAATACGGACATTTCCAGATGAGACGGTCTGTTTTACAAGGACCGAAACACCCTCACTGCTATGGCTAACCGCGTTGCTAACAAGGTTATATATCGCCTCGTTTATAAGGCTCTCGTCCGCATTTACAAAAATATTGCCTTTGCCTTCAAAGCTGATATTTGCAGTTCCGGCAGAAAGCTTTTCAAGCTGGTTTACAATATCTTGAGAATCCTCAGTGATACTGAAAATATTTGTACGCAAATTGTAGCTTCCACTTTGCAGCTTCGAAAGATCTAAGGTGTCGTTGACCAATTTTGTAAGGCGTTTTGCTTCGTCAATTATGACCTGTATGTTTTCTCCATTGTTTTCGCCCGGAATATCACGCATCATTTCGCCGTATCCTCCGATCATAGTCAGAGGAGTGCGAAGATCATGACTTATATTCGCAATAAATTCCCGACGAAGCTGATCAAGTTTGGAAAGGTCCTTTGCGGTGCGGTTAAGCGTTTCGCTGAGCTGTGTTATTTCTTGGCAGCCACCGCCATCAAAAACGACATTGTAGTTTCCTGCGGCAAGCAATTTTGCCGAACTGGAAAGACTGAGTATTGGTTTTGAAATGCCTTTTGACGCAAATAAGGCTATTACCACGGAAAACACCAGCATAGTTATGGTTACTACTATAAGTATTATTGAGAAAACACCCGTAACTGAACTTATGGGTTCAAGCCTTGAAATAAGGACCACAAGGCTGCTCTCTCCAGAGGAGGACGTTGCTATTCTTGCGCAGATGATATTGTTATATAATTCACTTTTTGGAACATCCCCTGTAAAATGGTTGGGATTGTAGTGTAATATAACTCCACTGTCATTGACTATGGAACCCGGCTCGGTTTTTGTAATAAAGATGCCTTCACCACTTTCAGCAAGTGCCCAATATTCAAAAACCTGTGGCGAAGCTTTGTTTATTCTCACTGTAGTAGAACGTTCAGAAACAGTTTTTAAAGTGCCATCGTGGCTCACAATATAAACAGAAAAATTGTTCTC